>MNZJ01000019.1 GCA_001873565.1 Candidatus Peregrinibacteria bacterium CG2_30_44_17
TTGCAAACTCAGCTTGCCGACACCGAAGACAAAATCCAGGCATCAAGACGCTTTTACAACGGCACAGTTCGTGATTTCAATACTGCAACACAAGTTTTCCCTAAAAACATCATAGCTGGCATGTTCAACTTCCAGAAGAGAGAGTTCTTCGAGATCGAAGACGAAGAGCAGCGCAAGAACGTAAAAGTCGATTTCTCCGAGAAGGAGCACGAGGGAAAAAAATAAAGGATTGCGCGAAGCGCTCCATCCCTAACCCCTAAATCCTAAGTCCTATCTCATGGCCTTCGTATATACGGAGATATCCAAGAATAAATTCAAATCAATACTGCTGCTTCTGTTTTTCATCGCGTTCTTAATGATTTTTGGATTTATCATAGGTGAAGCAACGGCTAGCGGAGGTGGTATTGGAGGACTCGGGGTGGCCGGCATTATCGCTGTTGTGTATGGGCTGATAGGATACTTCTTCGGGTCAAAAATAGCATTGGCAACTTCCGGAGCCAAGAAGATAGACCGCCAGAATCTGCCCCAAATTTACAACATAGTAGAGAACTTGTGTATAGCGGCGGGACTGCCGACTCCGGAAATTTACATCATAGACAGTCAGGCGCTAAACGCATTCGCAACAGGGAGAGACCCGGAGCATTCGGCGATCGCTTTGACACGAGGAATTATAGAAAAACTGGAGAGTCGCGAGCTCGAAGGAGTGATAGCTCACGAGCTTTCTCACATAGGTAATTACGACATCAGACTGGCGATGCTGGTAGTGGCATTGGTTGGTGCGATCACGATATTGTCGGATGTCTTTCTGAGGTTCACTATACATGGACGAGGCGGAGGTGGTCGCAAAGACGGACGCGTACAGCTCGCGCTTATACTTATCGCAATAGCTCTGACATTGGTGGCGCCGCTTGTGGCGGTACTGATACAATTGGCGATATCCAGGAAGAGAGAGTATTTGGCGGATGCGAGCGGAGCACTGCTGACAAGAAACCCCAACGCGCTTGCAAGCGCATTGGAGAAAATATCAGGTCATTCGGACCTGGCAGCGGCAAGCAAAGGAACGGCACACTTATTCATATCAAATCCACTCAAGAAGGGATTTGTCTCAACGTGGTTCGCGACACATCCTCCTATAGAGGCAAGGGTCAGGGTGTTGCGAGAGATGGCATAATATGGTAAAATATAAAAAGTCCATATACATAACACGAAACAAAATGGGCAAAAAACACGAAACAAAATGGCTCCTTGGCATAGCAGTAGTGCTTCTGCTGGGAGTTGTCGTGATCGGTTCAACGACTGATTACATGGGCAAGTTCTCGGTCAAGAAATTCGACAAAACGACAACATCAACAACAACCGACTTCTCTAAAAAACCAACAGGTCCACTGGTCAGTAGCACGGAGGAAGAAACGGTAGACGTAATTATGAAACTTGAGACCGATTCAAGCTATTACAACAAATCCTACGGCGACTACGAGATTATTGGAGAATGGCTTGTTAGATATCAGAATGGCGGTAGTCTGTGTGAGTATTGGAGATTCAAGAACCTGGATTATTCGTCAAACGGCAGTGACCTTCAAGATCTAAGTACTTGGTTCGACGACGTACATCTATATTTTGCATCTGACGACATATCACTTGATGATCAGATCGATGCAGGAGAGTATTATGCACCGCTAAACTCAACGCTCAGCGAGTTCGCACCGGTGCCAGCAGAACTTACAAACGATACATACATAGTATATCTGTTTGGAGACATGAAGGATGATCCAGGAGTAGATTTGTCTACATACGGTGATGACATGAGGCAAACTTATGCAACGTTTGTATGTGGTTACGAATCAGATGGCACTTACAGAGCATGGAGTGAAAACAACTCCGAAGGCGAAAACGAGTACTTCGATATGGAGAGCGTAGGAACTGGATACGGCGTGCCGGGCGGTGTGATCTTGGAGAACTAAAAACTAGACAAATTTGCAAAAAGTCTGATAAGCTCCACTAAAATATCTAAAATAGCGGAGCTTTATGGCAAATACAAAAGATTATGCGATAGCAACCCTGGGAAGTCACAGCGCATTACAGATCATGAAGGGGGCGAAAGATGAGGGCATGCATGCAATATGTATATGTCAAAAAGGCAAGTCGCAGCCTTACGAGAGCTATGGAGTAGCGGATGAGATTATAGAGGTGGACGATTTTAACGAGGGATTCTTCGCGATAGAAGACCAGCTTATTGCAAAAAACGCTATCATAGTCCCTCACGGATCTTTTGTAAGCTACATAGGGCCGCAGAGGATGAAAGACGTTAGAGTTATGCATTATGGAGACAAGGGCATACTCGAGTGGGAGTCCAACAGGACCAAAGAGAGGGAGTGGCTACTTTCTGCAGGGCTTAAGATGCCAAAAATTTTCAAATCGGGAGAGGAAATAGATAAGCCGGTAATTGTAAAATTCCATGGAGCAAAAGGTGGATTCGGATATTTCATCGCAAAATCGCCGGAAGAGTTTTATGAAAAAATGAAGCAACACCCTGAAGAAAAAGACTATGCAATACAGGAGTATATCGTCGGCGTCCCAATTTATACTCATTATTTTTATTCAAATCTTACAGGGGAGATGGAAGTGATGAGTTTTGATAAGCGATACGAGTCCAACGCGGACTCGATAGGCCGCATAGCAGCCAAAGATCAGATTGATGCGGGGATTGAGACGTCATACACAATAACAGGTAATATACCTGTGGTTATCAGAGAGTCACTGCTTCCGCAAATATTCGAGATGGGAGAAAATGTCGTAAAAGAGGCAAAGAAACTTGTCCCAAAAGGACTATATGGGCCATTCTGCCTCGAAGCGATTTTGGATCCAAAACTCAATTTTTATGTTTTTGAAATATCAGCCAGAATAGTCGCAGGAACAAATCCATTCACGAACGGATCGCCTTATACATGGCTTAGATACGACGTGCCGATGAGCACCGGAAGAAGAATTGCTCGAGAGATAAAAACTGCGATAGAATGTGGTCGCTTAGAAGAAATACTTGGTTAACTACACTTAGCATGATCACGCCAAAAGACATTCAGGAAATCCTGAATGGTTATGATAAAAATAACCTGACAATCGGAGTCCTGGGCGGACACAGCGCTCTTGATGTAGCTCGTGGAGCAAAAAAACACGGTTTCCGCACGGTTGCAGTATGCCAGGAGGGAAGGGCGAAGACATTCTCTCAATACTACAAAACTCGCGATAAGAAAGGCTGCGTCGACGAAGTCATCATGGTCCCAAAGTTCTCTGATATCACGCGTGAAGACGTGCAAGAGCAACTCCGCTCACTTAATACGATATTCATCCACAATAGATATTTCTGGGTCTATTTCAACGATTTCGCTGACATAGAGGAGAGGTTCAGGGTCCCAATTTTCGGACTTCGGCAAGGGGTTAAACTCGAGGAGCGCGATCAGCCACTCAACCAGTACCATTTGCTGGAAAAGGCAGGTATCAGGATGCCGAAGATAATTAGAAAAAGTAATAGTGGCTTAACAGATAACGAACTCAAAGAGATATTTGATGCGCACTTTGTTATGAATATGGGTGGTCCATTGATCGTTAAAGTTAATGAAGCCGAAAGGAGTTACGAAAGAGCATTCTTTGTCTTTACTACTGCTATGAACTTTTTTGAAACAGCGGAGAAGTGGGTTGCAGCAGGGAAAATCACACAAGAAGGATTAGATAATGCAGTCATAGAAGAGTTCATCATCGGAGCACAAATAAACCTTAACTTCTTCTACTCGGAACTCAGTGGCGAGCTTGAGCTAATGGGCACTGACGCAAGAAGACAGACAAGCTTGGACGGATTTTTGAGGCTTGATGCGAAAACGCAAGAGTCGTTACTAATGCACAATTACAAGCCATCCATGATAGAGACGGGTCATTTTGCGGTTACAATGAAGGAATCTTTGGTCGAAAAAGCTTACGAAATAGGCGAAAAATTCGTCAAAACAATGAAAGACATGGTAAAACCGGGAATGATAGGCCCATTCGCGCTTCAGGGAGCAGTCGCAGCTTACGAAGGGAAAGAGGAGTTTGTAATATTCGACGTATCGATGAGAATCCCTGGCTCTCCAGGGACAGGGTTCACCCCTTATTCGGGATATATGTATGGAGACTCGATGAGTTATGGAGAAAGAATAGCAATGGAGGTTAAAAATGCCGCCGAATCAGACCAACTCGAAAGGATTTTGACATAGAGCCTACCGAACAATCTACATCTGTCATGCCTCGATCGAGTGAGAGACCTTCAAAGAGCCCATGATTAATGCTATTGATTTGCACTGTAACAATTGATAGAATTAAGAGGTGTAAGAAATTTAATTTAAAACAGAAATGAACAAAAAAATCACCATCTGGATTGCCGTAGTAGTACTGATATTAGTATCTGCAGGTTTATTGATTAGCAAAACAGAGCTTTTGCAAGGGAAATTCTCGCCATTCAAGAGTTCCATCGATTTTACATTGTATTCTTACAAGGGCAGGATTGTTTCTGGTGTAACAAGCCCGGTAACTTCAGTGGTGGTATCAGACGTAACCTCTGAATCAACTTCCGAAGTAACTTCTGCAGGCGGAACTTCTGAAGTAACTTCCAGGATAACTTCAACCGTACCTTCTGCTGTAACATCTCCAGTGACTTCCGCTGTCGCTGTGTCAAAGTCTATAGCAGCAAAGAAAAACATTGCGAATCTAAACGAATTAACCCAAGAACTGCTTCTTTCTATTGCCCAGGAAGATTACTTAAAGGATCCATCGAAATTCAGATTGTCCAATAGTCAAAAACAAGAGGTAATAAAATTATACGAACAAAAGAATTCTCTTTAAAATAAAATGACTTTCGGCAAGATAATCGAAAAGGCTCATGCAATACCTGTTTTGTTGAGCTTTTTGCTTGTGCCTGTATTTTACCATCCATCTTTTATTTATTCTTTTACTCAAGGGAAAGAAATCCTGTTTAAATCGATGATGGTCCTCGCAATTCTTGCATTTATTCCTGTGATAATGCGCAAGGGTGTTTGGAAATTTAAAAACATCTTCGGATCTGTTTTATTAATCTTACTAACGTCGCAAATACTTGTTTATGCTGTGACAGATCTGTTGTCGAGTACGCCGATTGTCACATTATACGGAACTTATAGTCGTGGTTTCGGATTCGAGATCGAACTTTTTTTGTTTTTTTTGACGGTTTACATAGCTCTCTCTTTATCAGAGGAATATATAAAAATATTACTTGGAATCAGTTTCTTCAGCGGTTTAATAATCGCATTTTATGCAATTATGCAAAGACTTGGGATTGATCCGTTCTTTTATAGTTACGATATAGCTATATTCGGCGGACGTGTTTTTAGCTTTTCTGGAAATCCTTCTTATCTTGGGCAACTCATGACGCTCGATATTCTTATCGGGTTCTATATGCTTTTTTTGAATAAAAGCAAAGTACATATGGTAGCTTACGGTATGGGCATTATTATGCTTTGCTTGGCATTGTTATTCTCGGGCACAAGGACCGCTATTCTTGGAATCCTTATTGCCGGGATATTGGTTTCAATTAAGTATTACAAGCTGATTTTGAATTATATGAATGCTCATAAGTTAATAGCAGTAATGGCTTGTCTAATCGTGATCTTGATTGCCTTTGTTTTACCACAAGAAAGATACTCTTTTTCAGATATAGCAATGAGATCTCTAAACTCACGAATTGAGATATGGAGCGGTACTATGGATCTTATAAAGGAAAAACCTTTGTTGGGTTACGGAGGAGAAACATTCTATATCTATTTCCCGGAAATTGTCACAAAAGAATTCCTGACACTTGAAGAGAATACTAATATAAGCGCTGACAGAGTCCATAATGAAACTCTAGAGATATTTTTTTCACATGGTATAATAGCCGTTTTGATCTATCTCGCAATTTTAACAGTTGCAATTTGGCGGTTTTTAAAAACAAAAAATCCTGCGACAATTATTTTGTCTTTATTGATAGTTACAAATTCTATTCAGAATCAATTTGCCTTCCCTGACATCACAATAAATATTCTTATGGCACTGTGTCTAGGAGGGCTGGTAGCTTTGCAATCAAATAAGAAGCCTTATTGCGCTGTTAATATGAGTAGGGTGAAGCGTTACATCTTTTCTGCTGTTTTATGCTTAATAGTGACATATATTTTTGTTCACACGGTATATAGGCCGTATATGTCGCAACTTGCATATGCGGAGTCTAAGGAAAATTATTCTATAGACTATGTGACTGCTGTAGAGAAGCACAAAGAAGCTCTTTATTATACGCCGTATTACAGCGAGCTTTGGTATGAGTTAATGTTCATAGACGGAAGCAGTATGGAAACGGCTCTCTCTTATCTTTCACAGATTGATGGATATTCAGGGAATGTTTTAGCTTGGAATGGGAATTTTTACGCAAGCACAGATCCACAAAAATCAAGCGAGTTTTTTATTATGGCGTTAGAGAAGAATCCATATAATCCAGACTGGATTAGGGCATTTGCTGATATGCTTTATAAGAACGAGGATTACGAAGATGCATTATATTTTTATAATAAATGGATTGAATCAATCCCCGATTTCTGGCAATGGACAGATGACATAGAACAATACAGCGTAACTCAGCAGAAAAGTTATGAGATATTTTTTAGAAATACTCCTTATTTCTCAGATGTCGTTGATAGAGTTGACAATATTATCAATATCCTAGGTGGCACAGGCATGACTAACTAGACCTTACTCACGACGTCAAATAACCTCTCCATTAGGCAGATCGGCAGTAGCTTGAAATATGGTCTAGAGCCTCTGCTGTATTGGAAGTACGTCCTTGCAGTCCATGATTTAATAGGTATCTTAACCTTAGTTCACTCTATCTACACAGCAGCTTATATGCTAAAATACCCCCGCTTTTCAGAGGCTCTTTGCCTAAGTTTCCCCTACAACCCTACCCTCTATCCCCTAAATTATCGTGAAAGCAGTAATATTAGCAGCAGGTCGTAGTAAGCGGATGAAACCGATACCGGACAAGAATTTCCTCAAATTTCTTGGGAAGTCCCTTGTCGAACATCAGATTGAAAACATAAAAAAAGCCGGATTCGAAGAAATAATCATAGTTGGAGGCGCGCACAATCTGGGTGCTCTGGAGAAGTTAGGACACAAGGTTGTAGAGCAGAAGAATCTTGACGAAGGCATGGCGGGGGCAATGATGAGTATTGAAAGCCATTTGGAAGCAAGAGACGAAGTGTTGCTGCTCAGTGCGAACGATTACCTTGATGAGGATGCATATAAACTTATAAAAAAAACTGCGTCATCAAGTGATGCGGAGCTACTAATGTTAGCCAAAAAAGTCACCTCGTATTTCCCCGGAGGATATATCGCAGTCGATGGTACTCGCATAACCGGCATAGTCGAGAAGCCGGGCGAAGGCAACGAACCTAGCGATATGATCAACATCGTCCTACACATGCATAAGAAGCCTCTTGAGTTCATAAAAAAGATCAAAGAGTGCAAGACGGCAAATGACGACTGGTACGAAGTCGCAATCGCCAAAAGTATAGAAGACGGAAATCTTGTCGAAGCCGTTCCGTATGAAGGATTTTGGCAAGCGGTCAAGTACCCATGGCACGCGCTTGCCTTGCAGAAGCATTTTTTTGGCACAATAAAAGAGCCTCAAATAGCAGATTCGGCGCAAATAGCAGATTCCGCCGTAATACGTGGTGCGGTAATTATAGAAGAAGGCGCAAAGATAATGGAACACGCTACGATTACAGGTCCGGCATATATAGGGAGAGATGTGGTTGTTGCAAATAACGCACTCGTTAGAGAGTCAGAGATCGGAGCGCAGTCCGTTGTCGGTTACAGCTCGGAGGTTGCGCGCAGCAATCTGGGAAATAACGTTTGGCTGCATATGAACTATGTTGGAGATTCGATCCTAGGAGATGATGTTATGCTGGGAGCAGGAGCCGTTACCGGTAATTTCAGACTGGATCAGGAGAATGTTAAGATGGAGGTCGAGGGTAACAAAATCTCTTCTCAGACTAACAAATTTGGGGCGGTAGTAGGTCCAAATACAAAGATAGGTATCAATGTAAGCATGATGCCGGGTAGCAAAATCGGCGCCTCCTCGCTGATTTCCGGTGGTGTAATTATAGATAAGGAAATACCAGACAGCAGCTTCGTCAAAGGCCACAATGAACTTCAAATAAGAAAAAACAATAAGGCATGAAACTTTCCGTAACATTAGTGAACTACAACCAGAAATATTTCCCAAGAATGTGTATTGAGTCTTTGAAGCAGAGTGTTACTGATTTTGAGTACGAAATAGTCGCAGTTGACAATAATTCCACGGACGAGAGCGTCGAATATTTGGAGCAGGAGGGCGAGAGCGCCACCATCAAGTTCATCAAATCTCCCGAAAACTTGGGATATGGGCGTGGCCACAACCTCGCCGCAGAGAATTCAATAGGGGAATACGTGCTGATTATGAATGTAGATATAACAGTCGAAAAGGACACGCTGCAAAGACTCATGGACTACATGACAAAACATAAGGAGATAGGCATTCTCGGCCCAAAGCTCATCTACCACAATAGAGATGTCCAGGCTTCTTGCAGGAGAGATATGAGCTTTACGGACTTGGCTATCAAGAGGTCTCCACTGCGGCACATACCTCCGTTCAAGAATAGATGCGAAAGATATCTAATGAAAGATTTTGATCACAAGAAGACTCAAGAAGTCGATCTCTTGGTTGGAGCTTTCTTCCTTATGAAAAAAGATGTATTTGACGAAGTCGGCGGTTTTGACCCGAGATATTTTCTGTTCATGGAAGATTTTGACCTGTGTAAGAAGGTTAGGAGTAGGGGATACAAAATAGTTTATTATCCGGAAGTAGAGGCTGTCCATTATCACAAAAGACTCAGTCAGGGCGGCATTTTGGAGCAGTTCACTAAGAAAACTTTTTGGCTGCACGTCTCAAGCGCAATAAAATACTTTTGGAAATGGCGTAAAACACGCTAAAATCGTTACCTCAGCAAATAGTTCATAACAAACACTAAGAATGGAAAAGTTGATAACAGTAGCGCTACTTATCGTAACAGCACTGACGGTGTCAGGTTGCGGCAACAATAGTGGTATACAAGAAGGGGCTACACAAAAATACTACCTTGCGGACTTGGAAGGCGACCCAAACAATAGAAATGTTTTCAGATCTACTACGGTATGGAGTGAGGAAGCGGCTTTCGAATTAATAATCCCGGATTATTGGGAGGTCAAAGTAGACAAGGATGATAAGTACAATACGGATATTTATTTGTCATCAAGCGAGTATGAGGACGATACGTGTGTTGTATTGCCTGGAACGGTTGGATATGGTGTGGCAGACGACTTGGAAGTTGAAGAATGGCTTACTCTCATACCTTCGGGTCAAGCGAGCGATTATTATTTCTACGAGAGAATTTCCGAAGAAGAAAGACAACCTGTAATGAGAGTTGTTCAGTTTGAAGACGCAGATGGAAATTACTACATACTGGAGATGCATTTCCCGGAAGAAGGAGACTACTTATCATGTCATGAGGATTTCTCAAACATAGTGACAACATTCAATATGCTTGAGGAGACATTGGAAGAAACATACGTAGAAGCAGAGATTTTCCAGCCAAAAGGGATTACATTCGCTATGAAAAACATGGGATCGGACGAAGATAGAATAGTCATAGAATACGCCGAAGACACTTGGATCGTAGAGAGGGATGAAAATGGAGCAGACTATTTGAAAGACATGACCGGAACATGCGAGTTACATGGCGGTCTCGAGACTCTTGATGTCACAACATGGGCAAGTTACGATGATGAGGTGTTGGTGCTCGATAATAACGATATGGCTAAGAAGTACACCCTATATGACGCGGAAGGAGCTATCGACATGGTGTACGTGAGCTTGCTACACAACGACATCGTTTACAATTTTGAAATCAGAGAAGTAGACGGAGACGAATGTGTTGATCAGGCACAAACTGTAATACAAAGCTTCCGCACGTACGCCGAAGAGCTATCTGTGCAAAGCGGTATAGAGATGATAGATGATACGGCGGCAGAGGCCGATACTCAGGAATAAGCCTCGTAAAGAGGTTCAATGTCGATATTCGAGATGTCCTGCTTGGAAAGCGGGGCATCTTTTATTTCTGGTAATTTGTCAGTGTAGAGTTCGCGCTGTTCACGATAATAAACACCTATTGGAATCTTGATATCCCACTCTTCGCTACGTTTCAATGCCGCCATTTTGTCAGTAGGGTCGTAGTTTGCCTCCTCTTCAAGTTTATACACTTTGCTCTGGAACCACTTGTAAGTATTAATCTTATTAAAAGTGACGCACGGCTGCAAGACATCGATCAAGGCAAAACCACGATGCTTGTGCGCCTCCATAATAAGCTGTTTTAAGTGAGGGATGTCGCCAGAGTATCCTCGTGCAACAAAAGTTGCACCACTCGTGATAGCGAGCGAAAGCGGCCTAAAAGGCACTTCTATAACTCCAAAAGGGGTGGATTTTGACTTGGAGCCTTTATCACTAGTAGGCGACGCCTGTCCTTTGGTCAGTCCGTATACTTGATTATTATGGACAAGATAAGTCATGTCGATATTGCGACGCATAGCATGGACAAAATGGCATGCCCCGATTCCATATCCGTCACCATCTCCGCTTGTGGCGATCACATTAAGCTCATGGTTCGCCATCTTAAGGCCGGTCGCGACAGGGAGAGTACGACCATGAATCGACTGGAACCCACTCACGTCAATCCAAAGCGACATTTTAGGAGCACAGCCAATACCTGCGACCATGACGGTCTTGGCTTGGTCCAGCCCGAGCTCGGATGCAGCCTGCTTAAGAGCCATTAGAATACCGAAGTTGCCACATGCCGGGCACCAATCCGAAACTCGACCTACCCCTGTTGTATCTAATTCTTTTATTGTAGCCATTTCAAAATTTGTTCAGGATAGAAAGGTCTGCCATCATACCTAAGATACTTGTCTTTTATCTCAATACCTGTGTATTCACGGATAACTCCGCCAAATTGAGCGGCAATGTTGCCTTCTATAAGAACGGGTCTCTTAGCTTTCTCCAAGTATCCACGCATCTCTTCAGTAGGGAAAGGCAGCACGCAACAGGTATGAACGAGCGCGATTTTGAGGCCTATAGCCTCTCCAAGCTTCATAGCTTCTAGGACAGGACCCTTGGTTGACCCCCATGAAAAAATAGTAACGTCCGCATCGGCAGGTCCGTAGTAACGAACTTTGCCTTCTATTTCAGCCTGCATAATCGGCAGCTTCTTGTCTCTCTTCTCCATCATCTTGTTACGCATATCGGCATCTTCGGTGAAATCGCCATTGGTATCATGCTCATTGGAAAAAGCACCAAATACGCATGATCCGGTCACGGCACGTGGAGAGATTCCGTCATCAGTGAGCGCGTATCTCTCGTAATCAGCAGGCGGATCTGTGATTAGTTTGCCACGATCTATCGTCCAGCCTTCAGGGACTTTGTAAGGGTGTACGCTTCTGGCGTTTGCCCCTAAATATTTATCTGTAAGAATAATGACAGGCACTTGATACTTCTCTGCATAATTAAAAGCTTGTAATCCTGCTTCAAAACACTCTTCATGATCTCCGGGAGTCAAAATTATGCGAGGGAAATCTCCTTGTGATGCATGCATACAAAATCGTAAGTCGCTTTGCTCCGTCCATGTAGGCAGTCCTGTACTTGGTCCAGGACGAGAAGCGACAACGACTACAAGAGGAGTCTCTGTCATTGCGGCCATTCCCAGCGCCTCTGTCATCAGAGCGAAGCCACCACCTGAGGTAGCAGTCATAGCTCTGACTCCTGCATGACCGGCACCTATAGCCATTAATATACCTGCAATCTCATCTTCCGTATGTTTCATCATTACGTTCATGCTTCTCTCATGCTTTGCATAAAAATGCATGAACTCGGATGCGGGAGTCATGGGATATCCGGAGAAAAATTTACAGCCGGACTTCATAGCGCCCATAGCAATAGACTCGTTACCTCCTATATTTATACGCTTTTCTTCGGTCGCGTTGGGAACTTTATATGCAAAAGGATGCTCTTTTACGGCATCATATCCATCTTTGGATACATCGATATTATGATTAACAACATCTTCTCCTTTTTTGCCGAAAGAAAACCTGATCAGCTCTTCCAGTACCGAGAAATCAACGCCGCAAAGTGCAAGAGAGGCGGCCAGAGCAACCATATTACGCATAACAGGCTGACCATTATGCCTCTTCACTATCTCGGACATAGGCAGAGGGAGTCCTCCGGGAGCTTTCACATTGGCAGGGTCGAATAGTACGACGGCATCGGCAGCCAGCTCGTCCTTGTGGCGATCGTAACTTTTTTGGTCCAAAGCAACAAGTAGATGTACAGCATGAGTCTGAGAGGTGACATCTCTGTCAGCAACTCTGACTTGATAAGTGTTATGCCCTCCTCGGATCAGAGAAGGGTACTCGGAATAGTCATATGTCCACGCACCTGATCTCATGCAGGCCCGCGAAAAAATCTGCCCGGTTACAGAAATCCCATATCCTGCTTCCCCCCCAATTTTCCAGGTAAAATCCATATTATTAAGTAGTCAGTAGTGAAAGTAATCATCTCGTTATTACTCTTCAACGTGAATAACATTCACAGGGCAAGAAGCCTCTGCCTCCTTGTTGCAAGCAACGTCTTCCTCGCTTATCTCAAGTTGGTTGTTTGTGTGTCCTACGAGCGTTGACTTGCCATCGTCACTCATCTCCCAAAACTTCGGGCAAACCATCGCGCACGCGCTGCATCCTATGCACCCGTCACGATCATGTATAACTTTGGCCATGATTATATAAAGATTAGATAGATATTAGCGAGAAGCACCCTGATTATACGGAAAAGGACTTTGGCTCACAAGATTGTTTCTTGGCTCTATTCCGGAATTTCCTCTATGCGGATCGCGTCAACGGGACAAGAATCAGCAGCTTGTTGATTGCATGGCAAGTCCTCCTCGCCAATAATAATCTCATTGTTGGGGGCCCCACCTATTAAGTCAGCCTTTCCGTCGTCATTCATCTTCCAGAATTTCTCGCAGACAACAGTACACGCCCCGGCACCGACACAAGCTTCGCGATCATATATAACTTTAAATTTACGCATGAAGTATATGGTTAAGAGTCATTACACTTTTGATTCTAACATAATGACTCTTGGCTATTGAAAAAAAGGCTCTTTACAAAGGCGGAAAAGAGCTTGGAGTTAATTGATTTTTGCGGAAGGCGCTATTGCCATTATCCGATTTCGCCTCGCTGAAACATTCGGATGACTTCCGGATACCATTTTTTCTCGAGAGCCTGAACCCTCTCCTTTAACGTCTCAGGAGAATCATCAGGTAGTACGGCGCATTTTTTTTGCAAAATCACTTCTCCCGTATCACATCCTTCATCCACGAACATTATAGACATGCCGGACTCTTTTTCCCCTGCGGCAAGTACGGACTCATGGACATTCGCACCGTAAAAGCCTACACCGCAATATTTCGGCACAAGTGATGGATGCACATTAATCATACGCCTCCAGTATTTCCTTACAAAAGCGGTACTCAAAATCCTCATGTACCCCACGAGTACGACTAGATCCACCGCGTATTCATCAAGGACGTCCGCAACTTCTAGATCAAACTCACCGCGACTCTTACCTTTCGGATCTATATATACAGCCTTATATCCTTGCGCCTCAGCTCTTTCGAGCGCATAGCACTTCTTATTGCCAATAACTACGGAAAGCTCGACGTCAGGTAGGCTTCCAGCCTTTAGTTCATCTATGATTGCCTGTAAATCGGTGCCATTTGTGGAGGCTAGGACGGCTATTTTGTACATATCCCAAGTATTATTGATGCAAAAACAACTATATCACGCCTGTTTTTTTAAAAGCAATTCCAACCTGTTCGGCATCGAATGAAGAAACAAACCCACTCGTCTATCAAGGGTTAAATGTTTGACTTTAAATAAATATTTGATACAATCATCCGAACACTAAAAGTTCAGTAAGTCGTTCCTTCACAACCAAACAAAGATAAAAAGTAACCCTGTGGAGCTTGGAAACACTTCCTCCCTCCTTAAGAGATCTAACAGTTCCGGTTAATATAAGTCTACAAATTATACATTCATAGACTGACCGGCAAGATCGATAACAGGATTGGAGGCCAATTCCGATCACAGGATCCAAGGCAGCATAATACAAAGCTAAAAGCGACAGAAAACATCGCCAGCCAACGCTACCACCGAACCTATTTTCGGAAAAATAGGCCTTCTAAGTTCTCAGGATTACTTTGCGAGGGTGTCCATCTTCTCTCTCGGGGGAAAAGACCATGGAAACCTGCCATGAGTTTAGAAACTCATAAGAAAATTAGCTTCGCATTTCAGTCTCTCCAAAGCGGAACCTCGGTTCCCACTGACGTGCACCAAGGGGCGGTCCCGGTCCGACCATAAAGCAGACCGAAGCAAGGTAAACTTAGAGGAGGTTTGGTCACCTACCACCAGCCGTTGATTCTGGACATTGTCCTCAGTGAGCATAAGAACTCATTGATAGGATTTCAGGACTAGCGGCTGTTTTTAGTTAGTGGCGAATTCTCTGATCCGAAGTGGTAAGAAGCTTCCGCTTCGCGAAACTTCTGAGAACGGAGGACAACTTTTAAGAAATTAGGAGTATTGTTGCAAAGCAAACAATACGAGTTATTTCGTAGAAAGTTGAAGAGAATCCCATTGAGTAGTAGCGAGAAATCCGATGCGAAGCGATAAGAGTACGAGTTCCACCGAGTACTTAAGAGAGCGAAGCACGTCGAATAGAAATTTTGACAATCCTGGTGACGACAGGATGACAAAATTACTAATGAGACGAGGATTTCCCTATTGAAGTAAGGGCGAATTTTGCGCTCCGCAGTCGCAGGGAGGACAAGCTCCGCGAGACTTCCCGAAGACGAAGGACGACGAGTAGAGATTTTGGTAAACATGGTGACGACAGGATAACAAAATCTCTAACGAGTTGAGCAAATCCCTATTGTTATAGTAGCGAGATTTGCGTTTGGAAGCGAAAGCCACGCTAAGCAGGATCGAAGCAAAACTCATGGAAGAAGGCCTAGTGCGGTAGCCTTTGCGGTAAGTTGTTCTCTGCCTTTATGATTCCTGCCACTGGGACTTAACTCGGTCAGATCGGCAAGTACGGCTTCTAACTTAAGGAGTATCTCGGCATAAGACTCAGGCTTCAAGAGATGTTCTATTTCGGCAAGTCTTACTCGTACGTAGCCATGTAGGAATCCGTAGCCAAAGTCCAAAAATTTATAAATATCAGCGAAACTCATTCCGTTCTCTGCGGCAATATCGAGACCGCCTTGTAACCACGCATCGGTACCATTGAGATAATACGCAACGTCTACGAATGCTATGATTTTTCCGCTATCATCTCGGTCATCTTCATACGAACGTGCGAGAGCAGGACATTTGTCTGCAACATTCACAGGTCTTTGGAAAAAGGTTGATGCCAATATATCATTTCCGATACGATCTAAGTCCTCGAGTGTAAATATGCCCATGTCGTAAGCTGCAGCAAGAACTACGAGTACGGAAAACTCTTCATTGCTCATATTATTCGCAATCGCACCGGGCGTAATCTGTCTGTAAGTATTGCCGACATGTCCAACATCATGACACCAAATAGCTGTAAGTTTTCTAATTATATCCCTCTCTGACAATGGCTCCTTGAGTCCGTGGACGATATTATAGTCAAGAAAGATACCGGAAGCGACCATTATATGAGAGGAAAGATTGTGATATCGATGCTCAAGAGTCTTGAGCATTTTGTGTATTTCGACCAGGAAATTTTGGCATGACGTAGCGTCAAGAGCTTCCTCGCCAGGCTCTTCGTATCCATCAAGAAGCTGCACACGTGCATCAGCGTAGGTCACATCAGGACTGTTCTCGAGCAGATGCAGCAAACGCTGTGGCAATGCTCTGTCGGCAGGAGTTAGTCTTTCTAAGAAAGCGGTTGAAACAGTAATCGAATCTTCTTCTGCTTGTGAGTCAGGTGCCATGATGAAGCGTCATGATTATTCAGGGATGTGATCGGGCCAGGCAAGAACTTAACCACAAAGCAGGCACGCGGTCAAGGAATGTGGTAATGTGGAAGTAGTTTTGCATCACAATAGTATGCACCAGTACCTACTTCAAATTCACAAAAACCTCATTCCCAAGGTATCTGGCTTTGTCTCCGAGCTCTTCTTCGATACGAAGGAGTTGATTGTATTTAGCAACGCGGTCGGTGCGAGAGAGAGAGCCTGTTTTGATCTGGCCTGTTTCCATAGCCACAACGAAATCTGCGATAGTAGTGTCTTCGGTCTCGCCACTTCTATGAGAGACAACGGCAGTCCAGTTCGCGGCATGAGCCATGTGGATCGCGCTCTTTGTCTCTGTAATAGTGCCGATTTGATTAAGCTTGATAAGGATGGAGTTCGCCGTGCTCTCGTTGATCCCTCTTTGAAGCCTCTTAACATTCGTGACAAAGAGGTCGTCACCCATGATCTGCACTTTCTTGCCGAGCTTGTCTGTCAAGTCGTTGAAACCCGACCAGTCGTCTTCCGCGAGGCCATCTTCGATCGATATAATCGGATATTTTTTAACCAAATCAGTATAAAACTGCTGCATCCCTTCGGCGGAAAGTATCTCGTCTTTACCTTTTACTTTGATTTTATATCCCACTTCGGGTTCATAGAACTCACTGGCAGCGGCATCGATTGCCAGTAGTATATCGCTACCCGCCTTGTATCCGGCCGCATCAATAGCTTTTAAAATATATTCAAAAGCATCCTCGTTACTCGGCAAATTTGGCGCAAATCCGCCTTCGTCTCCAACGGACGTTGAAAATCCATTGTCTTTGAGTATCTTTTTGAGATTATGAAAAACCTCGGCGCCCATGCGCAGAGCTTCCGAAAAACGCTTCGCCCCGACAGGCATAATCATGAACTCTTGGATATCAAGACCACTGTCAGCATGCTGGCCTCCGTTCATAATATTCATCATGGGAACAGGCAATATATGAGCGTGAGGATTGAGATGTTTAAAAAGAGACACTCCTTCCAAGTTAGCGGCGCAACGCGCGGCAGCCATTGAGACACCAAGGATTGCATTAGCTCCAAGACGTCCTTTGTTCTCGGTGCCATCGAGTTCAATCAGCTTATAATCGAGTTTTTCCTGCTCTGAAACGGACATCCCTTTGACTTCTTTTGCGATCTCGCCTTCCACATTGGACACAGCCTTCAAGACTCCTTTCCCGGCATATCTGGCTTTGTCTCCGTCGCGTAGTTCACAAGCTTCATGCACGCCGGTGGAGGCGCCACTCGGCACAATCGCGCGCCCCATAACTTTGCCACACCAAACTTCGACCTCTATGGTTGGATTGCCTCTGGAATCAAGTACCTCGCGAGCATGGACATCTGTAATCTTGGTCATATTTATATTTGTTAAGTTTTTCGAGGCAATTATAGCAAATCTTTGCCATAGCGCACCTTTTAGATTAAAATATCGCAGCAAAAAGAGGTCAGTTCGTACAATTAACTAAATTAATAAAAATGGAAATTACATGGCATGGTCACTCGTGTTTCACCATTAAGGAGAAAGGCACGACGATAGTTATGGATCCGTATACGAATCTTGGCACCAAATTGCCGGCATTAAAAGCCAATATAGTAACGCTATCAGACGACTTGGTAGATATGGAGGGAGACGTCGCAAAAGTTGATGGAAGCCCTAGAGTATTATCATGGCCCGGAGAGTACGACATAAATGGAGTCAACATCGAAGGATATAGCGCATTCCATTTTGCAAAGAGCGCCGAAACAGCAGACCAAGCTAATTGCAAAGTAGTGATTTACAATTTCTTTGTAGGAGGGTTCAAGGTCTGCCACTTGAGCGGTCTCGGACACAGATTGACAAACGAACTAACGGAAGTAATAGGCGATGTCGACATTCTACTGGTCCCGGTAGGCGGGAATCTGGTTATCGATGCGAAGAAAGCGGTTGAGGTCATAGAGCAGATAGAGCCGAAATTGGTCATTCCGATGTACTACAAAATAGAAGGTTCAAAGTTGGAAATCGAAGGGATAGACACTTTCTTGAAAGCCGTTGGCAAGACGGACGGAGTAACGGTGCAAACACTTGATATAAAGAAGCCAGAAGATCTGCCTGTCGACAAGACAGACTACGTCGTTCTGGAGCCGGTACTGGGATAGAAGCCTTAGACATATTACTTGCGCGCCTGACCGCCTCGGCGGCGGAAGCGCCTTGTATACTACCCACTACAAACTAAATAATCCGTTCCCGTAGTTAAATGGATATAACGGCCCCCTCCTAAGGGGCAATTACAGGTTCGATTCCTGTCGGGGACACCATGGTAGTGGCGAATTTTGCGATCCGTAGCGTTAAGACCACGAGCTCCGCGAGAGGTCTTAGGGCGAAGGACACCGAATAGTCATTTTGACAAATCTGGTAACGACAGATTGGCAAAATTACTAATGAGGTGAGCAAAATCCCATTGCAACAAGAGTTCGGTTTGTGCCGTTTGTGAACTTTGTTCAGGAATGGAAGACAAAGTCAGACTTTTTGACGAATTTTACAAAAAATCGGTCTCAACCTGTTTATCACAGTTCGATTCCTGTTGGGGGTGTTGCAGCTACATGCTAAAAAGACCCCAGTTTTTCCAGTTGCCTGTGTGAAAAGAGGGTAAATTGGTGAATTTTGGACTTTTTCGGTCTGTGGACGAGCGGTTTTAGTGAGTGTTGGAGGAAAGTTATGAAGGAATCTAAGTTTGTGTATAAAGACTTTTTATGAATAAACTTTTTATAACAAAAAAG
>MNZJ01000044.1 GCA_001873565.1 Candidatus Peregrinibacteria bacterium CG2_30_44_17
CTTCGTTGGCGATATCGTTATCGTTTGTCAGTAGAAATGCTTGCACGGCATCCACTTCGTTGATAAAGATACGCGCATAATTTCCATGACCTTGGATTGTTCCATCGGCTTTTACCTTGTCGATTGCCACTTGCTGCGCATCTATCTGCTTATGCAGTCCGCTGAATTGATCCGGTTCGCTTGGTGCCATAATGTTAAGATTAGATGCTGCTTAGTTCGGAGTTTAGGTCTTCCTCCGCTTTTTCGGCTTCGCTTGCGTGAACCGAACTTGCCATGCCCTTGATGGCTTCTTTTTTGTAAGCTTTGATTTTTTCTATCAGCTTCCCTTCTTTGTCGTTCTGGAAATGCTCCATGAGGGCTTTTTTCAAATCCTCTTTGTTATCCTCGAACGCTTGTATCAGTTCGCCGAGATTCTCCTCCGTCATCTTGGGGATGAGGCTTTTCCATAACTCTCGGTCCTTGCCTGACAGGAAAAGATTTGTTCTAACGAGTTTCTCCGCGTAGGCTTTTAGGTCTGCGAGATCTTGTACTTGAGCTGTAGTCATAGGTTTGTTTTTATTTCTATCTTGATATTATAGCATTTTTAGTAGGTCGGTGCAAGTGGTGGATGCCTTGGACATCTTTTTTGTATGTTAAAATTTCCGCGATGAATTTGTATAAAGAAATTTTCGGCAAACTTGAGCGGGCCAAGATTGATTATGTCATTGTTGGTGGCGTCGCGGTGAATCTTTACGGATACGCGCGTTTTACCGGCGATATAGATATTTTGCTCGCTTTGAATATCGAAAATTTGAATAAAATGGACAAACTCATGAAGAGTATCGGATATTCCGAGAGGCAGCCTGTGTCTATACGAGATTTGTCCGATTCCAAGCTTCTTGACAAGCATCTTGAAGATAAGGGCATGAGAGCTTTCACTTATGTTTCTTCCGATATGCCTCAGCTTGATATAGATGTGGTTATCGAGGAGTCCAAGAATTTCGAAAGATTCAAGAAGCGTGCAAATTATGTAGAGGTTTGGGATATGAAGTTGCCTGTTGTCTCGATTGATGATTTGATTGATATGAAGAAAAAAACAGGTCGAGAAAAGGATACTCTCGATGTTACGGCCCTTCTTAAACTTAAAGAATTATGAAGCATCTAGATATTGATACCGATCGTCTGAGGTGCTCCAAACAGAGCTCCGCGGAGTCCAAGCTCGAGTGGCTTTATTCAGCTTTGGTTTTTGGCAAAGCCAAGAAAAAAGTCACCAAGGCGCGTAAGTCTCGCGGGCTGACCAAGTAAAGCACCCTGCGTTATAGTGTCTAAAAGGTGAGCACGCACTCACCTGACCGGATCGTCCAGTCGAAATCGTCAACCAAACCTGTTAATCTGGGCTCCTTCATGCTATATAATAGATACTTTAAGCTTGAAAAAAATGGATTTGCACCAAGAGTTCGTCACATACGGATCGCTCGCACTCAAATGGCGGCGGAAGTGCGAACTGCTTTTGTCCGAAATCGACCGCAAGCAAATCTGGAAGAAAAAGAACTACGCCAGTATCTACGAATACGCGGCCAAATTGGCGGGTATGAGCAAGGCAAGGGTTGACGACTGTTTGCGTATTCATAGGCATATTGAGGATAAGCCGGCATTACTGGAAGTTGCCAACAAGAAGGGACTTTCCGCTGTAAGACCCGTAGCGACCATATCTACCAGGGAGGACGCAGGATTTTGGGCGGATAAGGCAATTAACTTACCTAAGAATGCGCTTGAAAAATATGTACAAACTTACAGAGCGAATTCTTGTCCTAGGACGGAATCTCAACCTGAAAAAGTGCAAATTGTCATAGATCTCGATTCTGCAACCGCCGCCAAACTTCAAAAAATGAAGGGCGATCTTAGCTGGAATGAGTTTATCTCGGGACTGATGCATAAGGAGAAGCCGGAGCGCGTCAAAACCGAGTCCAGATATATTCCCGCCGAGATCAAAAAATACGTTCTCAGCCTTTCCGGAGGGAAGTGCGCGCAGTGTAGCCGCAAAGCCGATGTCTTGCACCATGCCGACAGATTTGCGCATAGCCACGAACATAATCCTGATACCTTGCTCCCTCTCTGCGAAGGACATCATCAGCTTGCGCATCTCGGATATATCGTCAGCGAACAGGATGCTTTCGGGAAGTGGCGTGTTCGAGATCGGGCCGAGCCGAGTGCACTTGATCTCAAGTGGTGTTCTTATCAGCGGGGGTAGGCGACCGCTTGCGTTTTCGCTTGCGTGGTGGCATTTTGAAAAGGATCTTTAAGAAAAATAAAATTGCGTAAAAAACCTAATAGATTAACGATTGTTGTTGGCTTCCTATTCTTTGTGACGGCTGTTGTCGGTATTAGGCTGTTCCAATTGCAGGTTATTTCTCATGGGTACTATAAAGAGGTGGCACAGACAGCTCATCAAGGATATACGGAGCTTCCTGCCAGACGTGGAGAGATTTTGATTACCGATTACAATTCCGGAGAGGTGTTCAAGATTGCGACAAATACAACCCTCAATCTTCTCTATGCCGATCCTTACTTGATAGACGACTCGGGGCTTGTCGCTGAGACTTTGGCGCCACTGGTTTTTGATCTGGAGCAAGAGAAGGGCTTGGATGAACAGAGGGTTGCGGAGGAACTGGAAGTCGCTTATGAGATTGAAAACGAGGAGGAGCGTACAGAGGCTCTTACCAAGATTGCTTACAAGACTGATGAGGAGCTTTTTGATGATTTTCAGGACAGGCTTGAAGAGCAGCTTTCCGAGAAAACCAGATCGCAGATTTTGCTTGCCGAAGGAGTAGATCAGGAGACGCAGTATGCGCTTAATGAGATGGATTTGACCGGGCTTGTGGTTACTGAGAACGGAGATGTCTATGCCTATCCTCCCGAAATCAGTAATAAGGGCAAAACCGCTGAGTTACTTGCTGAGGTTTTTCAAGTCGATGCCGCTAATCTTGAAAGTACTCTCGAGGGGACTAATCGTTATACTGTTATAAAACGCAAACTTGATCCTGAGATTTCCGTTCAGATAGATAACATAATTGACAATGATGAAAATGGCGATTTTCTCGGCATTGATATGCTCGAAGAGTATTACCGTTATTATCCGGAAGGGGAATTAGCCGCTCAGGTCCTTGGCTATACGAACTCTGCTGGCGTTGGACAGTACGGGATTGAAGGTTTTTTCAACTCATCATTAACCGGCAAAAAAGGGTATTTCACCTCCCAGCTTGATGGGGTTGGTCAGCAGATCACAGTTGGCGATAGCGTTCTGGAACCTGCCGAGGATGGTGCCAATATAATGCTTACTATCGACAGGACGATTCAGCTTGAGATTGAGGAGCTACTTGGTGCCGGAGTAGAAAAGTATCAAGCCGAGAGTGGACAAGCTATAGTTATGGATCCGGAGACAGGAGCAATCCTTGCCATGGCGAACTATCCTACGTTTGATCCTAATTCCTACGGAGATGTTTATGAGCTTGCAGAGATCGAAATTCTAGAAAGTGATATGGCGTATTTGTACGATATGGGGGACGAGGAAGAGCCACTTTATTGGCTTTATTTGCAAGTAGATCCGGATGAGAGAATACGAGTGTTTCCGGACGAGGATGACCCGTCCAAATGGTATTCGTATGAGAATTTGTACGGCCCCGAGGTTTATAAAAACAAAACTATTCAAGCGATCTATGAACCTGGTTCGATTTTTAAGCCTATTGCAATGGCCGCCGCCATAAACGCACAAGAAACGACGCCAAATTCCACTCATAGTTGTACAGGCCCCATACAGGTTGATGAGTTTGAAATTCATACATTTAACGACAGTTATCATGGTGCCGAGACCATGACCGAGGTACTCATAAATTCGTGCAATATCGGAATGTCTTATGTCGCTCAGCTCCTCGGGCGCAGTTTGCTCTATAGTTATATCCAATCTTTTGGCTTTGGAGAAAGAACCGATATTCAACTTGATGGAGAGGAGTCGGGATATATCGAGTATTATGAGGACTGGGCCGACTCCGAGCTTGTAACTCATGCTTTCGGGCAAGGTATCTCGGTTACGCCACTACAAATGGTTACGGCGGTTTCCGCTCTGGCCAATGAGGGGGTTCTGATGCAACCGTATGTTGTTGATAGCGTTGAGTATGCCGACGGAAGTGTGACGGAATATGAGCCCGAGATTATTCGGCAGGCCGTCACTAAGGAGAC
The DNA here is from genome assembly GCA_001873565.1 of Candidatus Peregrinibacteria bacterium CG2_30_44_17. GTDB lineage: Bacteria > Patescibacteriota > Gracilibacteria > UBA1369 > UBA12470 > CG2-30-44-17. Next base: position 4,216 of record MNZJ01000044.1, read on the forward strand.
TGCTGATCTTATGACGGCAATGCTTACCGCAGTTGTCGAACAAGGATATTCCACCTTGGCATTTGACGATCATTATGTCGCCGGAAAATCCGGTACGGCTCAGACTTACAAATGGGGCAAAGCGCTTACAGGCAGGGGAACTACAATCGGGTCTTTTGTCGGATATGGCCCTATAGACGATCCGCAGTTTGTGATTCTTGTAAAATTCGATTATCCGAGAGCCGACGAGTGGGGCGCCAATACGGCGGGACCTGTTTTCCACGATATCGCGGATTTTTTGTATAGTTATTATAATGTGCCGCCTGACAAGTAGTTTTTTTGTGTATTGTATCTCGCTAGGGCTTCGACGCTTTGCGTCTGCAGAGTCGCTCGCAACAATCACAAAAAACTTATGTATTGGTGGTGTCTCGTTTTTTTTCACGAAAATTTAAGGTGGGCGTGATACAAGAGATTTGGTTGCTCTTGAGATGGTGATACACTTGTGATACACTGTAATCGTAAAATCTTATGATGAATTTTATGGCAACATCAAAAAAACGTATTAACATTAGTCTTCCGAAAGATATCGAGCTAACGCTTGCCAAGCTTGCCGAAAGGGATGACGTTCCCCAGGCCACAAAGGCTGTTTCTCTCTTGCGAATGGCTATCGAGACAGAGGAAGACGAGGTACTTAATGCGATCGCGGAAGAGCGTGACTCCAAGGATGCCAAATATATTTCTCATAAAGACGCTTGGGTATGACTTTTGCAATTGAGTATCATGAATCTGTTGTTAAAGTTGATATCCCAAAGCTGTCTCTCGATCAAAGAAATCGTATTAAGAGTGCTATTGAAGGAAAGCTTGTTACTGCTCCCGACATTTTCGGTAAGCCGCTGCGCAGGTCTCTTAAAGGCTATAGGAAACTACGAGTTGGCGATTATCGTGTGGTGTTTCGTATTGAACATCGGACTATCAAAGTCCTTGTCATTGAGCATAGGTCTAGAGTTTATATAAAGGTTAGGGATCGGCTGTAAAGCCAAATCACGAAAAACTTGATATAGCCGAACTACCATAAAACGGCAGTAAACCTCAAAGACTCTTTTGCCATATGGACAAAACAGCCGCCGCTCTTTATGCCATTTTATAGTTGCTCGGCTATATGCGTGGTGTCTCGTTTTTTTTTCATAAAAATTTAAGGTGGGTGTGATATTAACGGAAATACACATCTATTTTTTTTAAAATCCCGTAAAGATGAGAAATATTGCAGTCGCGGTCTTGTTGGCATTTGGTATTAATTTTATGAATGCGGCGTTCGTTCTCGCGGAAGATGAGATCCCAATTGAGGCTGATGATCAGATTGTCGCCGAGGAGTCGCTCACTACAGAGCAAGTAGAGCCTGAAGCTTTGGAGGAGCCTGTCTCCCCCGAAGCTTCCGAGACAGAAGATAGCGTGGACAGAGAGCCTATGACGGAAGAAGCTGACGTGTTAGCTGCCTCCGTTGTAAGTAGTGATTTTACACCATTTCTTAATTATGCCGCCGACCCCATGGCTGTTAAGAAAGCGTTGGGTGTTTATGAAACAGATTTGTCTACCGGCGCCGCAACTTACAATTATCCTATTTATATCCCACAGGGTCGTAATGGTATTGAGCCCGGCGTATCGCTTTTTTACAATAATCAATCTTCTTCCGCGGATTCCATTGTCGGCTATGGATGGAATCTCTCTGTTGGCGGCTCGATCTCTCGCAGTCAGGAGTATGGTGTTCTGGAGATGTATGATACAGATGAGTTCTATCTGAATATGAACGGTGCTTCCGGGAAGCTTGAGGCGGTCAGCCTTGACGATGACGAGCACGGCTTATACGGACTCAAGGTTGAAGAGGCTTTTTACAAATACGAGTTTCAATCTGATGATAGTTGGATTGTGACGGATCAAAGTGGCAACTCTTATTATTTCGGACAGAGCGCCGATTCCAGGCAGGATGATCCCGACGATTCGAGCCGTATCGCCGAATGGTATCTTGACGAGATTCGTGATCTTTCCGGTAATTATGTTCGATTTGCATATTCCGAAGATCAGGGGCGAGTCTATCCCGAGTCGATTTACTATACCGGTTACGGAAGCGCGGATTCTTCCAATGATGGAGTTTTTGAAATAGATTTCGGTTTGGCTGTTCGTGATGACTGGACCAAATGGTATGACAAAGGTTTTGAGGTTAAGACGGAATATTTGATTGGCGATATTTCCGTTTATTACGACGGCTTTCTGGTGCGCGAATATGATCTTTCTTATGCTTCCGGTGAGAACGGAACAAGATCGATGCTTGATTCCATAGTTGAGAAAGGTATTAGTCTCGAAGGTGATGTCGTGACGCTTCCGGAGACGTCTTTTGAGTACTCTTCCAATTCAAGTTACACTTTTTCCACCAGCACTTTTTATTCCTCAAAGGACGATGGGTATCTGATCGACGTGAACGGGAATGGGTATGCCGATTGGTGTCTTGAGGGAGACAGTCTTTCTTCGCCATATACCGCTACGTGTGATTTGGATTTCGGTATGAGTTTCGGGTCTGAATATACTGCGCATTTTACGCCTTCGGGGGTCGCTTTCGGCTTGCCCGAAGAGGGTACGTTCGTTGACATGAACGGAGATTCACTCCCGGAATTATTGGCAATGTATGAGCTTCCCGGTTATTCGTATAATTGCATGTATTATAATTTGAGAGGGAGTGATGGTCCATTGGGTGAACATTATCCCGGATGCATGCCCGCCGGAGGAGATAGAACTGCGGCAGGATTCAGGTATGGGGATTTTGACGGAGACGGATTATCCGATCTTTTCACCGGAGATGCCACTTCCGCCGACTGGCTTGATACAGGTGGATATATTTATCTTAATGATGGAGATTATGGTTTTGTAGGCAGCTCTTTTGAAGCGCCCGTAACTTTTTCCTGGGGCGCCGACGCGAGTCCCGGTTTGCATGAGAAACAGGATTCCGGCGCCCGTCTTGTTGATATCAACGGAGATGGTTTGACCGATGTTTTACAGGCATATTTGGATTATAATTATTATTATACCTCTTCCGATGATGACAGTCCTGTGATCTTGTATTACTTGAATAATGGTGATGGGACTTTTTCTCTCGATACGGATTTTGATATGGATTTCCGGTCTTCTTCCTTCCTGCTCTTTGCCACAATGAGTTACAATTATGCGGCTCCTCTCGAAGATGAGAGTTATAGCAGTGCCAGCAAAGATATTTGCATGATCGATTTTAATGGCGATGGTATCCTTGATATTCTCTCCGGTTCGATGATGCCCGAAGTTTATCTGTGGGACGGTATTGATACATGGACATCTTATAGTACTCCCGGGGCTGCTATTAATTGTACCGGTCTTGATACTTCTGGATATATTGGTTATTTGACAGGCAATGATATTAACGGTGACGGGCTCAATGATTTTATCTCCTCCGATACCACCCCATCCACATTGGATGATATAGTTATGAGTAATTGGAGTAAGCCCGATTTGCTTATCGGCATCACAACTTCCAACGGTGCAGGTATAGATATAGAGTATCAGTCAGCCTTGCAGTATGCGAATGATGACGGGAGTATTGCAAATCCGGATTTGCCATTTGCGATGTATACCGTCTCGGCGGTTTCGATTGATGACGGTCTTGGTAATTCCACAGACGTTTCTTATGAGTACAGTGGAGGAGCTTACTATAAATATTTCGACGATTTAAAAGGTCAGTTTGGCGGTTTTGAAGAGGTTTCCGTCTATGAGGATGGCAAAACCACAGTTTATTCTTTTGATATCGGCTGCGATTTTACCGAATTATGTGCCAACGGGATTCCAGATCAGACTCTTGTACATGTTGATGGCGTCGGGTGGTATATGGTAGACGGTGACTACTTGAGAGAAATTACCGTTAATGTTGTTGATGCCGGACTTTGTTCGAGCGTTAATTGTCCCGAAGCGTACTCATCTTACGATTCCGATTTCGTCAGTTATTTTGAGTCCGGTGAAGACTGGGACGATGTTGCCGATGATTTTATGTATAGTTCCGATTATTCGAATCACGCGCTCATGGGTAAGCCCACTACTACTGAAATTTATGACGATTCCGGCAATTTGTATTCAAGGACGGTTAATGAATGGAGCGTAACCGACCTGGGAGATTCTCGCTATTTTCCGCACGTTGACCAAGTGACTGATTTTACTTTTGACGGAGAGAGCTCGGCGCGCGAAAAAGCGGTTTCTTATACTTATAATTCCGACTATGGTCTTGTTATGACAGAGACTCGATGGGGCGAAATCGAGGTCGATGAGTCGGATTACGATGTTACGGATTATTTGTATGGTGATGAGCTTTATTTGACAAAATCGTACGCTGCCAATGACAGCGATTGGGTTTTTAAAATTGCAAATGAGATCTATACGGATGGAGACGGTTCCACTCTGAAAGAATCCGAATACTATTATGATGATGATTTCGATCTTGGCGATATAGACGAAGGGCGCCTATCAGACGAGTACGTGTGGCTCGATACTGATTCGTCGTGGGTGGCAACTCATTATGAATACGATTCTTACGGGAATGTTTCCTTGGTCACCAACCCTCGCGGATACACAACTACTATCACATATGATAGCGAGAACTCATATCCCGCCGAGATAACCAATGCCTTGGGGCAAACCGTTTATTTCGACATCAATTACATCAACGGTGAGCCCGCCGGTATAATCGATATCAACGGGTATGAGCACGCATATCTGTATGATGGGCTTGGGCGGAATTTGTCCATTCTGGGTCCCGATGTCGATGGATTGACTACGGAAACCATGGTCTCTTATGAATATGATGACTCAAGCAGTCCAAGGTCTATACGCGAAGTTCTCACCGATGATACGTCCGATGGGTTTAACTCCTACACTTATGTTGATGGGTTTGATCGTGAAATTCAGACCCGTATAGAAGGCGAGGACTCTTACGCGGTTTCTGATGTTTCGTATACCTCCAGAGGCGACGTTGAGGCTGAAAGCCTGTCATATCTCTCCGGTGGTACGGTCTACACGTCTCCCGATACCGCGCAGCCTCAAATAGAATACTCTTACGACGCTGTATCCAGAGTTTATAGTACGACTACGCCGCTTGGAACCACTTCCGGCGATTACTCTCTGTGGGATGAGACTTATACGGATCCGATGGGTAATGTCATAACTTATCATTACGACAGTTATGGCAATCTGATACAAGTTGACGAGGTTTCAGACGGCATTACTTATGAAACCGCGTATGAGTACGATTTGCTTGGTCAACTCACTGCTGTCACTGATGCGATGAACAATGTGCGAAGCTTGGAATGGGATTCTCTAGGCAGGCTTACGTCTCAATCCGAGATGCATGATTCCAGCGATGCGAATTATGCTGTGTGGGCTTACTCCTACGATGAGAATGGGAATTTGACGCAAATGGCAGTTCCTACCGGATATACTATAGATTATGCTTATGACGAAATTGATCGTATCGAGAGTGAGGATAGCGATTTTTCTTCTGTGGCTTCTGTGAATTATGTCTATGATTCCGCTACGAATGGAGTTGGTCTTGTTGCGTCTATCACTGATGAGGCAGGAAGCGTCGCTTATTCTTATGATGCTCTTGGTTCCCTTGTATCAGAGACGCGCGTGATTGACGGGCTGTATTATGAGACCTCTTTTGTGAACGATCTTCTAGGGCGCAATCTTGAGATAAATTATCCGAGTGGGGCTGCTGCCGTCTATACTTACGATAATGGCAATATGGTTGAGAGTGTCTCGTTTGACGGTGAAGAGATTATTACCGATATCGATTATTCCGAGATGGGGCAATGGGAGGAAGTCTATTACGGGAATGGAGATGTGACTATCAATACTTATGATCCCGACCAGATGTATTTTTTGACCAACAAATCCACGACAGCCTCCGATGGGTCCGTTTTACAGGATTTGACGTATGAGTATGACAGTATTGGGAATGTTCTCTCTATAGTTTCTGATTATACCGTCGAATATGGGTATGACGATCTGTATAGATTGATTACCGCTACCGCTTACGACTCGGCCGATCCGTCTTCCGTGTATTATGATAGATCTTATGAATACGATAGTGTCGGCAATATGATTTATAAATCCGATATCGGAGACTTGTTGTACGAAGAAACCGGTAATGCCAATCCGTATGCCGTTACACAGGCCGGCTCTTATCTTTTTGATTATGATGAGGCGGGGAATGTGCTAGGCGACGGGATGTATGATTATGAATACAATCATAAGAATCAAATGGTGGCGAGTGATGATTACAGTTATTCCTATGATTTTGCCGGTCAGCGCATTCTCAAGGAGGGGGCATTATCAAGTACATATTATCCCAATATGTTTTACGAGGACGATGGTGGTAGTGTCCGTGAATATGTGTTTGTCGATGGTGTGCGTGTTATGGTTTCCGAGCCATTTGTTTACGAGTCTGGCACAGAGAGCTTCTCCACAACCAGCGCTTCCGACTGGGATTCTTTTGTATTTGACCGAGATTTTGCCACTGACGCTGAGGTAGTTGTTTTTGCGAGTATACAGAGCGAAAATGGCGGAAATGACGCTGAGGCCGATCTGAAAAATATTACATCTTCCGGTTTTTCAATGAAAATCGAAGAAGACAGAGGCAGCGATCGCAGTTGGTTTGATGGTGTGCATAATTCTGAGGACGTTTCTTGGCTTGCTTTTGATATGGATAATTTGCCAAGTGGTGTTTACGGAAGTGTCGAGAGTTATAAGCAAACCAGTGGCGCTACAAAAATTGTTACATTTGATGAGCCTTTTGACGAAGTGCCGGTTGTTTTTGCGCAACTACAGAGCGAAAAAGGCACTCACACCGCCAGAGTTAGGATCATTAGTCTCGATGAAACGGGGTTTGAGATGAAAGTCGTCGAAGATACCGGCAATGGTACGAGTGGTGATTGGGATGGATGGCATGTGACAGAGGATATCGCTTGGATTGCTTTTGATCCCGATGACAACCCTTTTGATGGGGAGAGTGGCAGTCTTAATATACGGGGCTACTGGAAGTCCGTTGCTTTTGATTCCGTTTTTGATGATACGCCGATGGTATTCCCCATGATCATCAGTGAAAATTATACAGACGTCTGTATTGTCGACCTCAAAGATGTTTCCGATACCGGATTTTCCGCAAGGGTTGATGAAAATACGTATGCCGGATGGGATGGAAGGCATTTAGCGGAGGCTATCACGTGGTTTGTTGTTGGACAATAAATGCTACTTACTTTTTATTATTGTCGTTCGCTAGGGCATCGCCCCTTCGGGGCTGCTGAGCCGCTCACGACAATAATAAAAAGCTTATTCCTCGCTAGGGCATCGATGAATTTTGGTGATAGTGCGATTGAGCCGCTCGCAACAATCACAAAAAACTTATGTTTATTCCTCGCTATAGGGCTTCGCTTACTGTCCTTTGCGAGCAGAAGCGTATTTAAGCTGACGGTGTTGGCGCTTGGGTTGGCATTGGGGTTGGTGCTGGCGCTGGCGATCCTTTTGTCAGTTCGATTTGGATGCCTCCAATTTTTCCTGCAACAACGTTGTAGATATAAGCTCCAAGAGCTCCTCCAAGATATCCAACTACCCATCCGAATAGCGCGCCCAGTATTAATACTCCAAGGCCCATTCCTATTAGGCTGAATCCTTGCCCAAACAGCAATGCTATTACGCCGAACAATGTCATTAAGGCTCCGGCAAGCCCATATATTACCGCCATCATTGTAGCTTGGAACTTAGCAACGGACTTGACGCCTATGCTGCTTACGGTTTGCATTTCTGCCATGTTTTGTTTTTGTTAAAAAAATACAGAAACATTCTTGTTGCATCTTAGGAAAAAAAATATCAGAAACGCAACCCGTTAAGTTCGACGTTAGGCCATCTTTGCTCGAAGAGTGCCCCTGCCGTCTCGCAACTTACTTCGTAATCTTTGATGTCCAGCATGTCCAATGTGGCGTATACGGCTTTCTCGGTTTTCCCTTCTATCTCGGCATAAACGATGTTTCCAGGATATTCGTCGATGTCTATATGAGTGCCGTTCAGTTCATAGGAAATGCGTTTTTTTTCGCAGTACATACATTCCTCAAGACCTATCGCCGAGAGTATTTTTGATACGATATTTGCGTCTGAGACCAGTGTTTGAATTTCCGGGCGTACTTTGCATTTGCCGACATATTCTCGTGGTCCTTTGTATGCGAACTCAATAATCTTGTCGCCTATTGAGCGTACCCTAATCATTTTGCCCGCCTTGCGAAGTCTCTTGTCCGGGTAATCGAAGTGCCTGATTATCATGAGTCCTCCTCCGCTTTTTTTGCCGCCGGCTTTTTTGACTGCTTTTTCGAAAGCAGTTTTTTCTATTCCCAGAATTTTAATTTCTATCTCTTTAGGACCCTCCGAAAAACACCCTTGCGACTGCAAATTCAATCTTTCGGCTGCAAATGACTCAGACCTCCTCGACGTATCGGTACCTGATACGCCTTTGTCGTCCTTCGCAATTTTCGCTCGAAAGCTTGAATTCTCGTCACCGCAACGGCATTTTTCAGAGGGTCCTTTAGTCATCTTCCGAAATTTTATAAAGAATTTTCCCCAACCGCGAATTGTGATTTTTCAAGTAGTCAGACTCGAAAAACCGCATCTTGCTGAGATATATGAATGGTGTGTCCAATACCGCGACTATGATTTTTATAAACCAAGTGAAAAGTATAATCGACCAGATCTCTTCGAATCCCGGTACTCCATAAAAAGCCAGGAGTGTGAATATCGCGCTGTCTACGAACTGTGACACGAATGTCGATCCGTTATTTCTAAGCCACAACATTTTCTCACCTGTTTTTTCTTTGATTTTTTCAAAAAGATATATGTCTAGATTCTGTGAGATAAGGTAAGTTGCCATACTCGCCGCAACAATGCGTGGAGACAGAGTGAATAGAGTCTCGAATGCTCCTTGCGCGAAATCCCAATCGTTAGGCGCGTAATTAAGCATGAACTGAGTCATGATTACGAAGATGATCGAAGCGAAAAAGCCGATTTGTATCGACTTGAAAGCTTGTTTTTTGCCATAGTGTTCCGCCAAAAGATCCGTGCAAAGAAATATCGACGCATATAGGACATTTCCTCCCGTTGCCGCCATCCCGAAGAGGTCGATTTGCTTGGTGACAAAGATGTTCATGAGGACGATGTTGACCGCTATGAATGCCATTAGCCATTTGCGACCCATGCGAAACGCGAACAGCGCAAGCGTTAAAGATACGATGGCCTGGGTGATGAATAGTACTTCGTTGGACATGAATTGTAGGGGGTAGGGGGTAGGGGATAGGGTGTAGGGATGGAGCGCTTCGCGCTGGATATGATTTAGTTGTTACATGATTTTGGGGTGAGCTCCTGCAGTAGCTCTGTGAATATACCATGTTCGTTCAAGAAAAACTCATCTCGCGTATAATAGTGGTAATTCCCATATATTTCGTATGCCTGCTCTTTTATCTCGGCATTGTCTATGCGGTCACTGAGGTATGTTGAGACTTGGCTGGCTGGTGGATAGTAAGAATTGTCTATTCTTACGAGAGGGTAGTCGTAATCGTAGAGGCGGTCTTCTTCTTCATCTGCAAGTTCTATGTCGTTGCCAATCTGGTAATTCTCTATCTGAGTTGTCAGGCAGGTGAGTTTGTCGTCGAACTCCTCTGTGTTTTCTGCCATCCTGCTATACGCTGCCGCTTCGCTTAGATTCCAGTAGCTTATTTGATCTTTGTCTTCGAATTTTTCTATCAAAGAGTCGCGTTTAGCCGCTAGTGTTATGAGCGCAAGTTTTGTGTCCGCGAAGTGAGATAGTTCTTCATCTGTCAGCTCTGCTTTGCCAAGAATTGAATCGAAAAATTCCGAACTTGCCTCGATGGATTCCTCCCATCCATCAATGGCGTCCGCCGATAAGTTGTTGATGTAGAAATAATCTTTGTAGTTGCCTTCCGGCGGATTGGCCGAAGCTACTATTTGATCCATGTTGAAATAATTGAGCGTTAGCGTTGCTACCATCGTGATTGCCAAGACTCCTCCGAGCAGGTACTTTTCTTTCATGCTTTTTGTTATGTTGAGCGCAAGAAGCAATAGTAAAAACGCCGCCAAGCATGCCAAGAACACGCCTCCTATAAGCCTGATTCGAGTGAGGCCGTATACGTCTACGTACATGAGGTCTCTTTGAAGCGCCGATCCGAGTACGGCGAATAGCTCGAGTATCAGTAGAGCGTTAAGTGACTTGAGGGATCTTACTCTGCCGATGCTCTCTAAGACTTTCGTTTTTAAAATAACCGCATACACGATCAAGCTGCCGAAAAATGATGCGATAAGCAGTTCGATGAATCCTTTTCTTACATATTCCGAGTAGGTCAGGTCAAATGCGGCAAAGTTTGCTTCTGCTCCGAACAAGTATTTGCCCTGTATAAACAAGAAGAACCCAAATAACAAGACCATCCCTATAACAGGTACGGCAACGTCGTAGAAGCTTAGGAGTGTGAATTTTGGCGAGTCGGCTGCGTCTGCTTTGAGCTTAAGGCTCAATAGAAACGAGAGTAAAACGGCCAACATTATCGATACAATCGTGCGGCCCGCGGCTTCGTCTAGTATGTCCGATATCAGCTCTTCGAAAATCGGGTCGGCTTGGCTTAGAAGTCCCGCGAAAAATATTACTGTTATTACGGTGATTCCTGCCGTCTTGATGATCGATAGTAGTCCCGTTTTTTTGGACTCTTGCTTTCGGAAAACTGCTTTTATCATTACTTCTACGTGTCTTGTTGCTTTTTTTATGACGTTCCATAATGTTTTTGTCAGCCAAAGACCTTCCCATTTTATCGGGTCCACAATGTACATTATCGCGAGTGCCAGAAGGGTTATTCTTGTGATCGAAGTATTAAATATTTGGATGAATTCATTAGCTCTTAGGCCTGATGTCAGACCGATTAATATTGAAAAAATTCCGATTATGTAAACAAGCGGAGTGCGTTTTATCCTTGGATAAGCGATTAGCAGCCCGAGGATGACTATTAGATTGAAAAGCCCCATTCCGATACCGATGTTCGCGCCGATTTCAAAAGACATGTCGTAATAAAACAGGTTGTATCCAATGACGATGAGTCCGATTGTCCATGATAGCGTTTTGGGGAACTTGATCCCTGCAACTTCTCTTTCCACGGCCTCTGTGTCTTTCCAAAAAATTTCATTGAGCAGTAGCCCGAATAACGCTAAAACTCCCAGCAAGGTTAAAATTCCGATCATAGCTCCAGTGTGTTACAAAGTAGTCGGGGGGTATTATAGCAGGGTGTAGGGTAGTAGGGTATAGGGTGTAGGGATGGAGCTCTTTATTTATCGGCAAATGTCCATGTTCCATTGAATTTTTATAACAACTTTCGCTCCCGTGGCTAATCGCCAAGATCGCTCAAGTTATTATAAAAATTCTTTAGGATTTGTTGAACAACTTTTACTCCAGCGACCCATCGCCAAAGTCGCTCAATGTGTTTTTTGTAACCTTTTTCGCTCCCGTGGCTAATCGCCAAAGTCGCTCGATGTTTTTTTATAACCTTTTTCGCTCCAGTGGCTAATCGCCAAAGTCGCTCAAAATGTTAAAAAAAACTTATATGTTATTTACTCTCGAATGTCCATGTTCCGTCCCAGCTTTCCGGAGGGCTTTTAATAAGCTGCTCTATACGCTCCAAGTATGTTTTTGTTGGGCCGTCTTGAGGCGCTCTAGCTGCGATGTCTTGGAAGCGTTTCTGCGCTTCGGGGAAATTGCCATTACGATAGTATTCGATTGCTTGGTGGAACTCGTCTATAAATGCGTCCGCTCCTTGCGCCAAATGTCCCGTTTCTGCGATAAGCTCGAAGATGTCTATGGGCTTGTCTTTGCCTTTTACACGGATGCGGTCCAGGCGACGGATCGCGAATTTGTCTGATACGACCCCGTGAGTGTTCTCGGAAATCATTATTGTTGTACTGTAGAATTTGTTGGCGCTTTCGAGACGTGCGGCGAGGTTAACGTTGTCTCCGATTGCCGTATAGTCAAAGCGGTCTTGTGATCCGAGGTTGCCAACTACCGCCTCTCCGGTGTTGATTCCGATGCGGAAGTGGATCTCTTGACGTCCTTCTGTTAGCCATTTTTTGTTGAGCTCGGCTAAGCGAGTACGTGCTTCTATAGCGGCTCTGCATGTCAGTTCCGCGTGGTTCTCTATAGGGAGTGGAGCGCCCCAGAATGCCATGATTGCGTCGCCTTCGAACTTGTCTACGGTGCCACCGTTTCGCATTATTACTTCCGATAGAGCTGAGAAGTATTCATTGAGCTGGGCGACTAATGCCTCAGGCTGCGCGCCTTCCGACCAGTTTGTGAAGTTTTGGATATCTGCGAAAAACACTGTGATTGCTCTTTTGTCTCCGCCGAGTTTTAATGCGTCAGGATTTTTTATTATCTCTGCAACGACTTCGGGTGAAACGTAATGTCCGAATGCGTTTTTCAACTCTTTGCCGGCCTGAATCTCGGTAAAATATCTATAAAGAGTTGAGCCAATGTAAGCTATTATCAGCGCGAGATATGGGTAAACCAAATCGAGTATTATTCCTTGGCGGAAAGCGGCCTGCGCCGAGAACCAATAACCGACAGACAGCACGAAAAATGCGCCAATTGCCCACCAAATTCCCAGGTACATGAATAGGGCTGTGGCAAGCAAAGAAGCTATTGCCAGTATGGCGATTTTTTCCGTAGTCGTTAAGTTGCGGAGATATGCTCCGTCCAGAATTGTTTGAATTGTGTTGGCGTGGATTTCGACGCCGTACATATTCTCGTCTCCCAGTGGTACTGAGTAATGATCTTGAAGTGTTGGAGTGCCAACTCCTATTAGTGCGATTTTGCCTGCAAAATCCTGAGGGTCGAAGTTGCCCGTATATATGTCATAGAACGAGAAGAATTTGTAAGACCCTGCAGGTCCTGCATAATTGACATACATTTCATCATTCGAATTCGCAGGTATGTTCGCGTGATTTTCTCCTGTGAATACGTCGGCTATTTTTAAATCAAAGCTGTCTTGCAGCATCACGCTAAGTAGCAATTCGGACTGTCCGCCGCCGCTGTATGCGTATCCCTCGGCAAGCGCGCTATCTGCAATAATGTCGATCGAGCTACTTGCATCCGGGTATTTGACGAGGACTACGTTGCCCGCATCCTCCATAGATGTTGCCAGGATAATATCACTTGGATGGTCCTCTGCTAGATAGCCGTATAGATTTTCCAGAACGCCGTTTGCTTGCGGATTTGAGGAAAAAGCTTCTTCCAGTGCCGCTTCCGAAGCTCCTTTTGATTCTCTGTTGAACAATAAATCGAGTCCGATAACCGATGCTTCCGCCGATGACAGATTGTCTATTGTTTGCGCATAATACTCTCGATCCCAATCCTGCCAACGACCCAACGTGTCCGCAGATAGGCTATAGTCGTTTATATAAATTATGACTATATCATCGGATATTGGTCTCTCATAATATAGGTTTGCAGAGAACTTGTCCTGCCATGATGAATCGGGATTTACGATGCTCAAAATGCTGGTTAATACCAGTATGGACGCACAGATGGATACTCCTGCGACTAATTTTCGTGTTTTTTGTTTTAGTTTCATCGGTATATTATACCACAAAAACGCCTACTCGGGTAGGCCTGGCTTTGTTGATCTATTATCTTCTAATCTTCCCTCCTGCGTATTGCCCCTAGGCCTATCCCTAGAGCTACAAGTAATCCTGCTAGTTTGCTTCTTGTGCCTTCTTGTACAGTTGCACAGTTGCAACCACCCGGATCATCGCCAGGGCGCTCCGTATTAGGCGTCCCTGTATCAATGTTGCCGGTATCGTCTCCCGTATCGGGAGTGTCGTCCGGGTTGACCTCGTATGTACCAGCTTCCGTATCGACTACAACCCTGTCTCCTTCTTCCGTGAATGCTTCAACTTCTGTAAGGTCTTCAGCATACATCTCTCCACCGTTTTCATCTATGTTCAGAGTGATTGTAGGCTCGATGACAAGCATTTCAAGAGTGTTGCCTGCTACAGTTGTTTCTCTTCCAGATCCTTCGTGACCTAAAAACCATCCCTTCACCCCTTCGTAGACTTG
>MNZJ01000014.1 GCA_001873565.1 Candidatus Peregrinibacteria bacterium CG2_30_44_17
GCAGAAAGAAGTCGCCAAAGAAACTATTTCTCGGATTACGAAGAACTTGGTGGCCCAATGATCTCGCTACGTAACGACAGTAACCTCGACATTGACAGCACAGATCAGGACAATCTACTGATATGGGATGAATACTTAGCAAGAAAAGACGAACTGGCTGCGACAGGCCTGACAACACTGAGTCTTGATGAATACGAAGCAGATCTACAAAGACTTTATGTCGAAATATTCGACGATTCGAGAGAGACAATACGTGTCAACGATCTCGAAGCTCCTGCAATCAAATTCTTCGAAGCAAACAAAGAGCTGTGTTCGCAGGCTACACTGTTTGACAAAGACATGGGAGCTGACCTATCCGCACTTGAGGCAAAAATAAGAACAGATTTAGCCGCAGCATCGCCTCCTATCACCAATATCTCGGAACTTGAGATGGCATACGTCTTAACAGTTATCAGAAAACAGACATACGCTCACCCTAAGTCTCCGCGCACTCCAGAACAAAAAGCAGCGTACAGAGAGTACAACAAGCAATATTTCAGCAGAATTTTATCGGAACATTATTCACCGGAACTGGCAGCCAAGTTCCTTTCAGACATAGAGAGAAACAAAGGACAAGCACCAAAAAAGGTCCCTGCAACAGCAGAAATTTTCACTGTAGTAGGACATAACGGAGCTGAGGGCCTCAGAGCGGACACAATGCAAAACGTAGAGCTCCTGAATGCCACAGACTACTCAAATAATCCAGCAATGAGGATGGAAGTCCTAACAAGACTGAGGGCTATGCCAGAAAACGATGCTGAGTTCATGCGAACATCAATCGCAACAAACACTCTGGAACTATACTATTTACTAAAAAGTCCTGAGAAAGCGGTAAAGATGCAAGCGATTTACAAAAATCCTGCTTTGCTCGAGAGGCCTGCCTACAAAGCGATCTTCGCCGAATTCAAGACTCTCGCCCTGCAACTTAGAGCCGCGGAAATCACGGGAGATAAGATTGTAATCCGAACAGACTATGGGGTAGAATTCGTAGCACAAATGTCACCCGAAATATGGGGAGGCAGTCTCGGATATTGTGACAACCCAACAATGGTCGTAAATGAAAGAATAAGATTAGGAATACCTGAGGGAACAACTCTTGCAGGACTAAGAACAAGCATCCAGGAATTACCCGGAACAGTCCAAAAAGAGATTTACCAATTCTTCGCTGCAGGTGCCGTCACAAGAGAGGATCAGCCAACTACTGTAAGGCGTGGCCAACCTGAGGAAGCCATCAAAGAAGAAGAAGGAGGAGAAGTAGATTACCAATTAGCTCCGGAAAAATTTGATAGAGATATTGGTTTATTCGAGGGAGGAGGAGAAGAAGCACCAAGGGAAGGATCAGGTATATTCTAATAAACAATGAAAATATGACAAAAATAGTAACAACTGTACTATTCATAGCAATAATGTTGGTTACAACTAGCTGCGCATCACAAGATATTACAGACAAGCCGGAAATCAACAAAAGCATATCGGAATCAGAAGAAGTGCCGGAGGCGCCATCATTTTTAACCCAGTAAGATGGAATTTAGAACAATCAAATTAGGATTTGTAGCATTATTCATATCATTAGCGATAACCACCATTGCATTCGGAGCAGGAAGTAGAACTCCAAGCAGCCCTACGCGCGGATCGTCTGGTAGCGATGAGGCAACTTTGGAGCTATTAGAGTCAGACTCTACTCAAACAATAGCCTGTGAAGATCCTCTCGATGCAACACATGCACACGGATATGAGAATCTAACGCAACCAGATACAGGATATAGCAATTATATGGTAGTACATAAATTCAGAATGTATCTAGATGACGAATTCGATGATGTAGATATGAGCACATTAGAATGTAGCGGATATAGTGCATGGATATCATGTGACGGAGGATATGACTCATCAGGATTTGGCGGAGTCACAACTACACTGACGGATACGGCATCAGAGACGTATATAGAATGGGAGTATGGTGTCGACGACATCACAGGAAAACCACTCATACCGGGCAAGAATGACTACGACGAAGACGGAAGTATAGATACAACCGAAGATGATAGAGACTGGGCGGAATATGTATATTTTCTATTTGACGACAGCCTATCAGAAGGAACAGCAATAACAACATCAGCCGTATACATACAGTTCTGGAACTACGATAGGGACTGCGGCGACCCTGACGATTCAGCATGTTGGGAAGCCATAGAAGAAGACGGCGATTCAGGTAAGCACTGGAACACGCAAACAGTAACTGTAGAGACGAATTTCACATGTGAGGAAGAAATCACATGCGACTACATGACTATCAACCCAAGCGGCACACTCACAACAGAGGACGCAGCTTATACAATGGATATTGAGATCGAAACTTACGACACAGAAGGCGACGTCTGGACATGCGACACCGCAGAGTGGACGCTCGATTCGGATAGCGCAAGTATCAACCCGACCAGCCCAACAAGCTGCAACACAACCGTAGAATACACAGAAGCATCGCACGAAGATGACTCAACATACTGCGTGTACGTCGAAGATACCGAAGCACCTTGGTGTAATGCGGAAGTTTGTATTATCAAAGCTGGCGCTGGCGACGGTGATAGTGACGGTGATAGTGACGGTGATAGTGACGGTGATAGTGACGGTGATAGTGATGGTGATGGTGATGGTGATGGTGATGGTGATGGCGATGGCGATGGCGATGGTGATGGCGATGGTGATGGTGATGGTGACGGTGACAGCGACGTAACAAATGCTGGCAACCTAGAGAAAGAAGCTTACTCTTACAACTTTCAAACCGACGAGAGCGGAACAACAGGCAACTACCTAACAGATTCCACAACCCTTGCTCACGATCAAGATTATATTTACTACACACTCACCTACACGGCGGGAGAAACTACAGAGACTCACATCGAAGATACGCTGCAAAACAACATATACGGATATATGTCGGATGGCAGCACCACTTCATCTTATATTAATTACAAAAGCGGCACTTTCGCGATAGATGGCGCACTTGCATGTTCGGACCCAACAGACACATCTCTTGGACCCAACCCTTGTTATGTACTGGACAATGCAAGCAATCCACTACAGGGGATAGATCTATACAACTTATCAGAGGGAAACGTCGTAGTAATGACATACGAAGCTGATGTAACATCTGACCTAGCTTGCGATAGCATCTCGGAAGACGTATGTATGGCTGAGTACTTCGATAACGTGGCAACAGCGGACGAGAATGGCATCGTGGGAACGATCGAAGCAACCAAAACAATAACAGTAATCTGTCCTTACCTACTTACAAGGAATGCCGGCGATGTTTATTTGGAAAACGAAATAACATCAGGAGCATCAATAGCATGTATTGCAGACAACGATTTTCATAATTCAGACGGCCTTATACTCCTTAATAGGTTCGAATCAACACTGGAAGATGCCCTTAACCACTTCTCAAGTTACATAACAGAAGCTTTTTACACAGCAGTAAGCAAATGGGAAGCTACTCAAATAACGGAAGAAAGTGCAAGCCACATAGCAAGATCCACGTACAATTACAATATAGCGACAGAAATAACATCAAACATCACAATCACATCTTGGGAACAGCTTGAAAACTACGAGAACGCAAGCAATCCCGAAGATAATATCTATTATATCGAAGGCTACGACGTTACATTCAGCGGTAACATAATAATACCGGAAGGCGCATATACAGTGCTTATAGAGAATGGTAGCCTGAACTTTTCGGCATATACAAGCGTAGAATATGCAGACGCATATTTCGGATTCAACTACTATACTTACGACGATCCGACAAATCTTGATACGGCGAACCTGCCATCTGTAGCTTTTGTCGTTATCAATGGAGATATCAATATCAACCACTCGGTGACAGATTTGGTCGGAGTCTATTACGTCGAAGGTGGATCAATCTACAACCAAGGAGCTGATCGAGATCCTATCGGAGAACAGCTCAGGATTTACGGATCAGTTTACGGAGACATCGACAGTCTGCTCGCAGCGAGCGGATTCGTAGGGCCACCGGAGCTGGATCATGGAGCAGTTGTCATAAGATACGACGAACGAGTGCTTCTCAATACTCCTCCCGGACTTTCGGAATACGTAGATTTCCTATCGGAGAAAACCGCTAGATAACTCAAACAGAATGTTCGAGAAAATAACATACACATTACTTGGAGTTATATTGTTCGCTACCGTACTTCAGATCAGCATACCACTCCACAATTCGGACAATATGGAGGCAGGAGCTCCGTTTTTTAACGAACCGGACCAACAAGAAAGTGCAGGGTTAGTAACGCAAGCAGATATCGAAGAATCTTTAAGTCTTGTAGCAGATAGACTCCACCAAGACACAAAAGATGATGGAACTTTCAACTATATGTATTATCCATCAGACGCAGAATATAGCGACGACTACAACATAATAAGACACATCCTTGCTGCAAATACTCTAATCGATCTATACACAACATACCAAGATCCAACATACATAGAAGATGCTAAAAACAGCATAGGTTTTTTCTTGAATTATTTAGTCAAAGAAAACGATATGAGCTACATAACATATGATGGGAGAACAAAGCTCGGAGCAGCTGGCACAGCAGTAACTACACTATTGCATTATCAGGGAGTGACAAACACAAAGGAATATCAGTCAACCATCATTGATCTGGGAGAATTCATAATATATATGCAAAATGAAGATGGAGGATATAATAATTATTACCCTGATCCAGATCCGGACAATAGACTTGCAACAGTCTTATACACAGGAGAAGCTGATTTAGCACTCATAGAATTATATACAGACACTGGAGACCAGCAGTATCTAGATGCATTAGACAGGTCTTACGAATGGACAAAGACATACTTCGAGGAAAGACATTCGCCAGGACTAGTATCATGGACATCAAGCGCCTTTGCCAAAAGCTATTATGCAACAGGCGACGCAAAATATGCCGATTTAGCATTTGAGATGACAGATTGGCTAATCGACAAAACACAATACACCGAGACAAACGCACCGTCAGAAGAATACATAGGCTCATTCATTATAAATGACGTAGAGAACGGATTAACATGTACCGTAGCAGCTTATGGAGAAGGGATAACTGATATGATCAAGTTGGCAAAAACAATTGGAGACACAGAACATGAAGAAAAATACATCAACTCACTCAATGCAGGACTGGGGTTCATGCTATCAATGCAATACACAGACGACAGTGATCCAAACGCACAAGGAGCATTCAAGGCAAGTATGTACAAAGACCACACAAGGATAGACTTCAATACCCATGCTGCCACCACACTGATCAAGACTCTAGAGAACGGAATCTACTAACTCGCCAACACAACGCTTTTTTGCTAAAATCATAACCTCTAAGGCTACCCGAAGCACTATTTCCTAATGCCTACTCACTCATCGCTACCGAATCCAGCCCACAACTCGGCAACCTAATACTGATGCATGGAGAGGACACTTACTCGATAAGCGAGAAGATCTCAACATGGAAAGACGAGTTCATCAAAAGGTACGACGGTGACACCAACCTAACCGAGCTGGATGGTGACGAAGTAGCAGTATCGGAGATTATCGATGCCATATCTGTTCTCCCCTTCTTGAGCGATAAGAGACTTGTGATCGTCAAGGACTTCTTATCAGGCCAAAAAGCCGAAATTCAAAAAGATCTGGCAGATAGGCTTAAAGACGTACCGGACACAACGGTATTGGTTTTTTATGAGATGAAAAAACCGGACAAACGCCTCAGCCTATTCAAACATCTGTCAAAAACAGGCAAAACATACGAGTTTGTTCCACCACAAGGTGCGGCATTAAACCAATGGATCATAGACAAAACATCTAAGAAAGGAGGAACAATCGGCATCATGGCCGCCTCATATTTGGCACAGCACGTAGGAAACGACCTTTGGAAATTGACGAGCGAAATCGGCAAACTCGTCTCATACACAGCTGGACGCGAGATCAAGTCATCAGACATCGACCTCCTAACTCGTTCATCTGCAGAAACAAATATCTTCAAGCTCACAGATCAAATCGGCAACAAGCGTTCTCACGAAGCTATCAAAACATTACACTCCCTACTAGATAGCGGCGACGATCTTCTTCATATATTCTCAATGATAGTGCGTCAATTCAGACTCATCATCCAGATCAAAGATTTATTACGCAAAGGCTTCCAAAAACAACAGATCATAGACCGCCTCAAGTTGCATCCTTTTGTAGTCACCAACACACTCAATCAGGTCAAAAACTTCGAACATGAGAAACTAAAAGATATCTACGAGCAACTACTAGAGATAGACACAAAATTCAAAACAGGGAAAATCCATTCTTCATCAAACAACCAGCGACATTACCTCCTGCAGATAGAGAAACTGATAGTAGAGGCGGGAAGCTAGTGCGTGTTAATATAGCCGAACTACCATAAAACGGCAGTAAACCTCAAAGACTCTTTTGCCATATTATGGTAGCCAGGCTATACAACCTGGAATTTGCAACACAAAGAAGCGCCGCATAAACGCGACGCTTCTTACCATTCACTAAATCCTAAATCGCGTGAAACGCTCCATCCCTACACCCTATCCCCTACCTAATACCTATCCAAATACTCCTTAATTTCCCAATCACTCACAGCCATTCTGTATCTATCCCACTCACTCTTCTTTGACACGCAGAAAGCATTATAAAGATGATCACCCAGAGCCTCTTTCACAACCTCATCCTTGTCCAAACGAGACAATGACTGAGCCAAACTATCGGCAAGGCAAGTGATACCGCGCTCCTCCGCTTCTTCATCGGTAAACTCGTAAATATCTTCCTCAACCGGAGCAGGAGGAGTAAGACCTTTTTTGATTCCATCAAGACCTGTAGCCAACATAACGGCGAATGCAAGATAAGGATTAGCCATAGGATCAGGGTTTCTGAGCTCGCATCTGGTAGCCGCGGCGGCACTACTGCTTGAGATATGAGGAACACGTATTAGAGCAGATCTATTTGTCTGAGCCCAAGCAATATAAACAGGGGCTTCATAACCCGGTACAAGCCTCTTGTATGAGTTTATCGTAGGGTTCAAAATAGCATTCATGCCTTTGGCATGTTCAAGCTGTCCAGCTATATAAGCCAGAGCAACGGGGCTAAGATTGTACTTATTCTGAGCGGAACCATCATAAAAAGCGTTAACACCGGTCTCAATGGAAGTAAGACTCTGATGAACATGCATTCCACTACCGTTGATACCAGCTATAGGCTTGGCCATAAAAGTCGCGTGCAAGTCATACTTTGCGGCGATAGCTTTTAGTACCAATCTAAAAGTAATAGCATTATCGGCAGTCGTAAGAGCATCAGAATATTTAAAATCTATCTCATGCTGCCCTTCAGCAACCTCATGATGAAGAGCCTCGACTTCTATCCCCATCTGATCCAGCGCGAAACTCATATCGTTACGGATTTCGATAGCAAGATCATTAGTCTGATCAAAATATCCGGCGCGATCATTAGGCAAAGCCTTAAGAACATCGCCATTCTTCTTGAACAAGAAAAACTCGAGCTCTGGACCTGTATTCAGACTATATCCAAGCTTTCTAGCCTCTTCAAGCTGCCTCTTAAGAACACCTCTTGGATCGCCCTCGAAAGGCTGACCATTAGGCCTGTAAATATCACATATAATACGAGCAATAACGTCCTCACGATCCTTAGTCCAAGGCAATACGGCAAAAGTATCCAAGTCAGGCTTGAGATACATGTCGCTTTCATGAATACGAGCAAACCCCTCAATAGAAGAACCATCAAACCAAACATTGTGATCGATAGCACCTTCCAGCTTGTGAACCGGGATTGTGATTGCCTTCGGCATACCTGCGATATCAACGAACTGCATGTTGATATACCTTACACCGGACTTTGCACATTCACTCAGAACCTCCTCCTTGGTCCATCCTTTCCTTTTTTTGAAGGCATAATCGTGATGCCTCGCTTGGCTCATTGGTTCCATTTTGTTTTTTTGGGTTAAATGGCAAATGAAATCGACATTTACATACCACCACGATTGAAAGCCGAGAAGTGTTTTTTTGAGACTGGGAAAAGCGTGAAAACAACTCCGACAATTGTTTTTTAGTAGATTGACGGGCAAAGCCAATCTGTATAGAATCAAACTGTCGGAACTTCCTACAACAAATATAGAATTGACAATGCTACAGAAAATCCTTGAAAACATCGGACTAACCGAAAAAGAAGCGAAGATATATTTAGCAATGATAGAGCTGGGCGAAACGGTAGTTTCGGCAATAGCCAACAAAGCTGGCGTAAACCGAGTAACTACCTACGACAGCGTCGATAAACTTACGCAAAAAGGATTCGCAACCAAAAGAAAGACAGGCAAGAAACTCCTATTCACCGCTGTAGATCCGCAAATCATCTCACTCGATTTCAGAGCAAGAGCAAGAGATCTCCGCAAATCCATCCCTGATTTCAAAAGACTAAAAGGAGAGATGCCACGCCCCGAAGTAAGGTATTTCGAAGGGCTTTCGGGTATCAAGCAAATGTATCTGGACACATTAAGTTCCAAAACCGAGATACTCAACTACTCCGATTCGGAAGGGATAAGACATCACTGGCCCGACCACGACGAAGAGTATGTCAAAGCAAGAGTCAAAAAAAAGATATACCTGCGCGGAATATGCCCAAACGACGAACACGGCATGAAAGTCAGATCCCAAGACTGGGACTGTCATCGCGAAATACGCCTGATACCAAAAGACCAATACGATTTCTCAAACGAGATAAATATCTACGACAACAAAGTCGCAATAATATCTTACGACAAGACATTGGTAGGCATCTTGATAGAAAACGCCTCAATCGCCAACACGCAACGCGCTATCTTCAAAATGGCTTGGCAGTTTGCGAGGTAAGAGAGGCTACTATAAAGTATCAACAGACGGTCGGAACACCCCATATTCGGAGTTGCCAAAATTAGAACTGTCTTCACGTCGACGAAGAGCACCATCATAACCACCATTGTCTACAACTGCACCGACATCATCTGTCTCTTCAACTCCCTCAACAGCAGCAAGTATACGACCTGCATAAGGGACTCTTAAACTTAACATACGCGGATCCCCCAATAGGTCATTCGTCAAATCAGTCTCGGAACTGACTGAGCCAACACCATCAGGCAACACAACTTCATCGACATATTTGTAATCCGAATCAGGATCTTCCGGATCGAGATTATCAACAGCAGAAACATCACTCCACGTACCATCTAAAGCAGCAGATACTGCAACTAAATCGTCGTATCCATTCCCTCCATCTTCGCCATCAATATCAGCAACCGTATCTTCGTCATCTTCATCGACAAAACCATCTTCCTCTGGTTTCATAGTAGACATATCAGCAGGATCATAAGGCTCCATATCGCGACTGTGAAAAACGCCTCCATCGGAGACAAATGCACCAGGAATATCACTAAACGGCATTTGAAGGAAATCTCGTGTATCAGGGATACGACCGGAAGCAGTTACAGCCTCTGACCCATCAGCATGACATCTATCACACGCAGACCGACCGGGACCAACCATGGTTTCTACATCATCACAACGACCTTCAAATTGGCAACCCATAATATTCAAGTTTAAAATATAACAAGAGCCGACCTTATCAGTACACTTCGGATATGTCAACGGATTGCACGAACATAACCGACTAGAACTTGTTCATATCGCAAACACTATCCCCTACCCTAAGCACGTTTTCCTCATCAAACTGCCGCCCAATCACCTGAAAACCGATAGGCAGCCCACCTGAGCTCATACCACAAGGAACACTCGCAGCAGGAAGTCCTGCAGTGCTCGCAGGAATCGTAAGGACATCAGCCATATACATCTTGAGAGGATCCGCAAGGTTTTCACCGAATTTAAAAGCTGGATAAGGTGACACAGGCCCGCACAAGACATCAACCTCCTCAAACACTCTATTGAAATCATCAATAATCTTAGTCCTCACTTCTTGAGCTTTTTTATAATAAGCATCGTAATATCCGGCCGAAAGAACATAAGTACCAATCATAATCCTCCTCTTAATCTCGTCGCCAAAACCTTCTCCACGCACATTCCTGTAATACTCCTCTAGGTCACTGCCGTCTTCGGAAGGCTTAATTCCAAAACGGATACCATCGTATCTCGCAAGATTAGCGGATAGCTCAGCTGGCATAGAGACATAATAAACTGCGAGAGCATATTTAGTCATAGGCAGAGATACTTCCTGCAAAATAGCTCCTTGTTTTTCCAAAGAACGAACGGCGTTCATCACCATGTCACGAGTCTCATCTTCGACACCTTCGCCAAAATACTCCTTAGGAATACCTATTTTCAAACCTTTTACATTCTTGTCCAAAGCAGCCATATAGTCAGGCACAGGTCTCTCAGGAGTCGTAGAGTCACGCTTATCGTTCCCAGCCATAACCTGAAGCATCAAAGCCAAATCCTTAACATCTTTACCAAAAGGACCAACAGTATCCCAGCTACTAGCCATAGCAATCACTCCAAACCTGGAAACGCGACCATAAGTCGGCTTAAGCCCGGTAGAGCCGCAGAGCGACACTGGCTGACGAATCGAACCACCGGTATCGGTGCCTATCGCACCAATACACATCATGTCGGCGACCGCAGCCGCACTACCACCACTGGAACCACCGGGAACTCTCTCGAGATCGCAAGGATTTTTGGTATTACCATAACAGGAATGTTCAGTTGAGGATCCGCAAGCAAACTCATCCATATTCGTACGCCCAAGGAATACAGCTCCAGCCTCTCTTAACTTGGCAACAGCAGTCGCATCAAAAGGCGGCTTATAGCCTTTAAGGATCTTTGACCCGGCCGTAGTTTCATATCCTTTCACAGAAAAAAGATCTTTAATCCCAATAGGTATGCCAGAAAGCGGACCTGCAGCTCCATCTTTGTCAACTAGTCTGGCCTGCTCAAGCGCAAAATCCTCCGTAATCTCAACAAAAGCGTTCACCTCGGGATTGCGTTCACGAGCACGCTTTATACACGCATTCGTGAGGTCTTCGGAAGAAAATTTCTTAGCCTTAAGACCTTCATGCGCCTCCCAAATTGTAAGCTGATTCAAATCCATATTGTCTGTGTCTTGCCGCCTAAAGAACTTTTTTAA
Organism: Candidatus Peregrinibacteria bacterium CG2_30_44_17; assembly: GCA_001873565.1. Taxonomy (GTDB): domain Bacteria; phylum Patescibacteriota; class Gracilibacteria; order UBA1369; family UBA12470; genus CG2-30-44-17. Next base: position 11,246 of record MNZJ01000014.1, read on the forward strand.
CTTTAATCTGGCCACGTTCAACGGGTAGCGGCGTCACCGCGAGAAGCTCATCCTTGCTACAGAAATCACTATCTACTTCGTCATCCCTCATTACATTAGTAAGACCTGTAACTTGCGATGTAGGCTGAGTACCATCAGTATCGACTTCACTTAGTATATCGACATGCTCAAATATCGAACTGAGCTGATCTGCAAACTTATTAAGTTCATCAGGAGTCAGATTGAGTCTAGCCAACTTGGCAACTTTCTCTACTTGTTCTTTTGTGATTTTTGACATAGCGAGAACGATTTTAACACGAGGGACAAAATAAGAACAAGAAAGTCCTAATCTAACTCGCGCGCCTGCCCCGCCTCGGCGGCGGAAGCGCTCCATCCCTACACCCTACACCCTATACCCTATACCCTGTATCCTGTACCCTATAGACAAAAAACCACCGACTACGCTATAATTCACCCGATGAGCAAGACAATACAAAACATAAACAAAATTTCGTTCATTTTCTTCGCAATAATAGGACTAACTCACGTCCTATCTATGCTTATGCTTGCAAACAACTACTCGACAGAGATAGCAGAGACAATATACAAAACTTTAGACCTTCCATTCCTGTTAGCGACATTAATTTACGGAGGCAGCGCTTTTCAAATCGGACTCGACAAAGTCGGCTTGCACTCGCGGATATTCAGCATTATCTTAGTAGCCCTTCTTACAGTTATCTTTAGCTTGGCGATGTATGCAAACTTCGCCTTCAATGATATGGCATAGAGGATCAACAATTATTCAGTCTTCCATCTAAATCATGAGAGTTCTCGCATTCGGCACATTTGATTATTTTCACGCAGGACATGAAAGCTACCTAAAACAAGCTGCGGAACTTGGCGACCAATTGGTAGTGATTATAGCCAGAGATGAGACAGTACAGAGAATCAAAGGGCAGAAACCTGACCACAGTCAGAGAAAGCGGCTCAAGGTAGTGAAGAGCCTGCCTTACGTATACAAGGCAGCCATAGGAAATCGCAGCGACAAGTTCAAAGTAATCAAACAATTCAAGCCTGATATAATAGCACTTGGATACGACCAATTTGTTTTTACCTATCAACTCAAGAAGATACTGATTGCAAATAGCATGGATACAAAAATAGTGAGGCTCAAGCCGTTCAAGCCGGAAATCAACAAATCCTCAATAATCAAAACACAAAAATGCACCGCAGAGGAGGAAATCATTATAGCAGCATAGTTTTCGCCTTTAAGAACCTGTGGCGAAACAAATTCTTATCACTCGCAACTGTAGCCGTCATGGCTTTGATTCTTTTTATATTCAACGTAATTCTGACAATCAACGTCCTCTCAACAGCAATTATCGAAGACGTATATGAGCAAGTGGATATTATCGTTTATCTGGAGGACAGCGCAGATATTTTTGAAGTAAACACAATGATAGAGGAAATAAGCTCAGTAGACAAAGTCATAGCAGTAACCTACACGACAAAGGAAGAGGCATTGGCGGACTACCTAGAGCTATATCCGGAGCAAGGAAATCCGTTCGAAGCTTACGGAATCGAGAACCCGCTCCCAGCGAACATACAGATCACAACAGAGTCCCCGGAGAACCATCCACAAATCAACGATATCGTAGAAAAGTACGAAGACCTCACTCTTACGACTGAGAGCAATGGCGAGAATCAAACACTTGTCGATCAAGTACTGACAATTGGAACTTATACTCAGAACCTGATACTTACGATAATGCTGATTTTTATCGTAGCAAGCTTTCTCATCATTATGAACGCAATGTATCTATCAATTTGGAACAGAAGACAAGAGATCGAAATAATGGAACTCGTTGGAGCACCACTCAGCTCCATAAGATGGCCGTTCTTGATAGAGGGGATAGCAGTCAGCATGCTGGCGGCACTTATTAGCCTAATATTGATAGGGGCTTTTATATCCTCGCTATCACTGCCTATAAACATCACCTCTCTATCATCGACGAAGAGCCTCTTTGTCATAATTGTATTTGAGCTTGTGATTAGCATTAGCATCGGCGTCCTTAGCAGTTCGATGGCGATCGAGCACCATTTGAAAAGCAAGACGAAGCATGTAAACTAGGGATACTACAAATGCGCACACTACAGCTACAAGGCGTCATCATTTCCAAGAGGGATTTTGGCGAACAAGACAAGCTGTTCAACATATTCACAGAAAAGGAAGGCAAAATTGAAATCATAGCAAAGAACATCCGTAGCGGCACAAGCAAGCGGAGTAGCCACATGGAGCTTTTCAACCACGGGACTTTTTTTTTATACAAGAGCCCTACTCACTATTACTTGAATCAATGCCAGACCATAGATGAATTTCAGAAGCTCAAGTCTAACTTAGACACTATATCCGCAGGATATTTTGCAGCGGAAATTCTGGACAAACTAACTCCGATCGCAGACCCTCACGAAGATCTGTTTCAACTAATGGTGGATTTCCTAAGACAACTCGGAGAATATCCACAAAAAAATCCGATACTACTACTTACATTCAAACTGCAACTACTCTCCAAACTGGGAATATTGCCACACGATATAGAATGCAGTAAGTGCGGTAGCAAGCTAGCCCCTGCGACAAAATACATACCGGAAGAACACAGCTTTTACTGCGAGGAGTGTATAGACCGAAACGGCGTAACGTTATCTCCAAGCACAATCAAGCTCTTTTACTTCCTGACAAGAAAGCATTTAAGCGAATCCATAAGAATAAAAAGCGACAAACAATTGGATCTCTCCTTAAACGAGCTAACGATGCTGACAGATCTTTATCTGCAAGACCATCTCGGAAGACCAATGAAGGTGAGGGTGTAGGGTGTAGGGTGTAGGGTGTAGGGTGTAGGGTGTAGGGAATGGCTATGCCTACTCACTACTCACTACTCACTACTCACTACTCACTACTACCTATACTCACCTTACTGACACCAAAGACGTGCTCCATTCTATCCAAAATCCGTTCCAGTTCAGCATAAGAACCCACCTCGACAGAGATCGTACCGGCAACACCGCCATTATCATTTCTATCGAAAGAGATACCGGCAATATTACAACCAACGTCGGATATAACAGCTGTAATATCACTAAGTAGGCCTTGTCTTTCTTGAGCATGAATGAATATCTTTGTCTGATATAACATCTTCGGCTTCTGCTTCTTCCATGCGACATGTACAAGCCTTTCCGGATCAAGTCCATTTAGATCATCGCAACTTGTCTTGTGAACATTGATACTTTTTCCGCGGGTGACAAAGCCTATAATCGGGTCCCCATATTTCGGCTTGCAACAAGCACTCAAAGAGACCGCAAGATCATCGTAGGAGCCAACCAAAATGCGACTAGCATCGTTCTCAGGTTTGACTTCCTGTTTGCTGGATTTAGAAACCGCCTCAGACTCAGTGGCTTTTGCTGACAAAAGCTCTTCGTCAGGGAAAATTTTTCTAAGAACCTGACCTGCAGTCAAAGACCCATTGCCTACCGATTCGACCATGTCCTCCCTCTCGCGCTGAGTGAGATTCTTTCCTCCAATCTTCTTGAGAAGCGCCAAATTTGGCCCAAGCATTGGCTTAGACAAACGCTGCAGATAACGATTAAGGACTTCCTTCCCCTCTTTTAAATTATGGTCACGATCCAGAGTCCTGAACCAAGCCTTGATCCTGTTTGCGGCAGCAGCTGTTTTGACAAAAGACAACCAGTATCTATTAGGCTTAGGTTCTTTTTTTGTCAAAATTTCAACAATCTCGCCGTTCTTCAGTTCGTAATCAAGAGGCACTATCTTTCCATCAACTTTTGCTTGAGAACACCTGTGTCCAACATCCGTATGCACATCATAAGCAAAATCTACAGGCGTAGCGCCTTGAGGAAGATCTTTCACATCACCATGCGGCGTCAGTACAAATATACGATCATTAAAAATATCCAAACTCAAATCTTTGTTTTCGGCATCATTACCGATTTCAGATTTAATACGGGCTAAACTCTCAAGCCATTCGAGTTGATCCTGAAAATATTTATGCCTTGTCATAAGACTGCCTTTGCTTCGACTTTTTTTCAAAATCAAAAGCTCGTCCCTATCAAACCCTCTCTCCATAATCTCGTTTTCGATCACAGAAGCCTCTTCCTTATCCATAATGCTCCAATCTTTGATAAGCATTTCAACTCGCTGCCTGAAGTCAGGATCAGAATCGAGGATTTTGCCGAGCTTGCTAAAAACTCTATGTTGATCAAGAGTCTTCTGGAACTCGTGCTGTGCAACTCTGGAAGAAGGCGCAACACCTGTTTCCTTATACCACCAATGAGCAGACACACCATACTCAGCCTCCTGATGCATAGACTCTGTTCGGATCTGAACTTCGACAGGTTTGCCATGATCACCGATAAGACCCAAAACCGATGTATGCAAACTCCTATAGCCATTAGCTTTTGGCACAGCGACATAATCCTTGAATCTGGTTGGCAAAGGCGGAAACTTACTATGAATCGCACCAAGCAGAGAATATAGATGAGACAAATCTTCACCTTTGTCGGGGACTATGACGCGAAGCGCATACATATCGTAGATTGCATTAAGGTCACTCACTCCTTTGCGCTTAAGTTTGTCGTACACGCTGGAAACATGTTTAACTCGACCAGTGACGATAGCATCAAAACCGGCCTTCTTCAGAACACTCTCAAGTTCATTAGCAGCTCTCTCAATAGCATCATGCTCCCTCTCGGAATACTGACTGATCTCGCCAGCAAGCACATCGTAATCATCTCGCTTAAGATACTTAAAAGCTAAATCCTGCAACTTTCCTTTGAACTGATAAATACCAAGTCTTGATGCTATAGGGGCATAAATATCCATAGTCTGTTGAGCAAAAAGCTGCTGCTCTTCTTCGCTTCTATGTTCCAATGTCATCATATTATATAGGCGATCAGCCAGCTTGATGAACACAACTCTAAGGTCACGCGCCATGGCCATAAACATACGCCGCAAGCTCTCGACCTGCACCTCGTAATTGCGCACGCGAATCAAACTAAGCTTCCTTATGTCGGCGACTAACCGATGAATATCGGGACCGAACTGTTTACGAATCTCCTTGAGCGCGTCCTCCTTGTGCAGAACAGTGTCATGGAGTATGCAAGCGACAATCGCCTTGGTATCAGGCTTCAAATCGAGCATTAGATACGCCGTTTGAACAGGGTGATCTATATAAGGCACTCCTTCATATCTCACTTCGTCCATGTGAGCATCTTTGGCAAACTCATAAGCATCATAAATAAGCTTCTCATCGAGATCGGGCATATAAGTCTTAGCCCTCGCAACTACGTCGTCAATTGTGATTTTTCGTAAATTCTCCATGTTATATGGTCGTCGTGGCAGCCCAAGTTTAACAGAAGGTTGTATAAATCACCACGT
>MNZJ01000042.1 GCA_001873565.1 Candidatus Peregrinibacteria bacterium CG2_30_44_17
AGGCTCGGATACGATAGTGATGTTTTCTGCGGCCACATCATCTTTCAACGTGTCTGCTACGGTTGACGAATAGGTGTAAGTAACGAGATCAGTCGTATTATCCTCCTCGGTATCATCACTAGCTATAGTGTCTCCGTATTCAGCGTCATAGTCTGTATATTTCTGGACATATGCCATTGGATTAACGGTGTAATCCTGAACATTCTCGATGCCAAGTCCGGCATTGATGGCGTCCCAGAATGAATATCCAAGGGAACTGTAATCCGAGTAAGTAAAAGGCCAATAAGGATGCCAAGGGGCATCAGCATTGTCTATCTGGAAGTGAAGATGGTTGGTTGTTGCAGTCCCGGTATCGCCGACACGACCTATCATTTGTCCTTTTTGAACGACGTCACCTTCGGCAACAAGAATTTCACTTAAGTGAGAATAACTTGAAAATAAGTCAGTTGTATATGTATCACTTGATGGGCTTGGAACATCATAATGAGCTACTACGATGTTATTTCCAAAACCGCTTGAGCTATAAGCAGCCTCCTCAACAACACCGTTAGCTATGGCATAAACTGGTGTTCCTTTTAAGGTTTTGATGTCTACGGCAGGATGACTACCGACTCCCTCAATATGGTCATATTCATAATTGCCTTCATACACGACAGAATAAGTGATCTGAGAATTTACGATCTCATTATATGCAGAAGATCCCCATGAATACTGGGAATAGTCGGAAGTCAGAACGCTTGTATCATACTCAGGAAGAGGGATAAGGTCATCACATTCACTATAGGTTATCCTTTGATCCGCCAAATATACCCAGTCGGGTACGTATTGAATAGGAGCAACCGTGCCGTCAAAAGCAGCATGCTTAGGAGTGCTCAGTAGGCTCGCTTTAAGGTTTGTAGTGTACTGAACAGTAAGCACCGAAGTGAGCATGAGGCTCAGAATCAGTAGCCAATGGACGAAGTGATTTTGCTTTTTATTAGCCATTTGAGTATGTTTTTAGAAATCTCTAAATTATACCAGAAAAATAGTGTAAAATCAATCCTGCGAGGGAAGCCAGAACACAAGATAAATGCTACATTTTACATCTGAAAATCCGGACGAAACCAAGAAGCTCGCAGCTCAAATACGCGAGAAATATCCAACGCATAAACTGATACTCCTTTCTGGGGAGCTTGGAAGTGGAAAAACTACTTTTACAAAAGGGATAGCAAATCATCTTGGTATGGACGAGAAGGATATAAAAAGTCCTACTTTCGCATTGATGAGAGAGTACGATGATTTGCTACACGTTGACTTATATAGACTTGAGCAGCCGGATTACCTGATCATGGATCAAATAGAGGCATTTGTGAGCAGAGGAGGACTGGTGATAGTTGAGTGGCCCGAAGTTGCAATACATTTGATGCCAAAGCCTCACATCCACATAAAAATCGATACGGAAGATGACACAAGGAGGTTCGAAATAACCGAAAATTCATGAACAGCCAAGAAGTACAAGAGCTCATCGAGGAATTCCATGTGCCAAAGCATATCCGCAGGCACTGCGAAAAGGTCGTAGCAATATGTAGATTCCTAGGTCAGAGAATCGACGGAGTGGACATGGAGCTTCTGGAAAACGCCGCCTATCTACACGACATTGTGAGGATTTGCGATTTCACAGTGTGGAATCCGGAGAATATGGCAGATGAACATACGCTGCAGTCCAAGATGAAATGGGAGGAAATCCGCGCGAAATACAAAGGCAGGAGGCACGAAGAGGCGGCTTATGAAATCCTGTCAGGTAGGGGAGAGGTCAGACTCGCTAATCTAATAAAAAGCCACAGATTTTCGAATATTCTGGAAGACGGACTTAAGACTTGGGAGGAGAAGATCCTCTATTATGCCGACAAACGCGTCGAAGGAGACGAAATAGCCCCTCTGGAAAAACGCCTTGAGGAAGGCAAAAAACGCAATGCTGTGACTCCAGAGCAAAAGCTTGTCTCGGACATGGCAACGCCAAAAATCCTAAAGCTCGAGGCAGAGATATGTGCAGCGGCAAACATAAGTCCATCCGACCTTCTAGTCTTGAGCTAAGTAAGCATCGCCAGCGCGACCTTCCGCGACATATATTTTTGTATCAATACGATCGCCAACGATTTCATTAATGGTACTTCTGGTTTTTGGCCCTGCGACACCAGCGCCTTCATCCTCCATTGTGGTAACAAGCCCGAGTTTCTGTTGCAATTTGAACACGGCATGCTGCGTCACCTCGCCGTAATATCCGGTAGGTTCAATAAGGAAGTATCCAAGATTTTGTAATTCTACCTGTAATGAATAAACATCTTCGCCACTACTTCCAAGAGCCAAACTGTTGGTGAAATAGACGGGATCTTCGGACAGATCAGTATACTGCTGAATCTTGGCTAGTCCTTCTTTTAGGAAGTCTATTTGCTCGAGTTCTTTCTCGATTTCAACGTCAGCTAAAGCTTTATCGATACTCCTTCTTGTACTGATACCGAAATGTCCGGCACCGAAATCCCATGAATCGTCCACTATTTCTTGGTCAACTTGGAAGTCGAATACGGCCTGCCAAGTGTCATCACCATAATATCCAGTAATATCATCGTTGTAGTATCCAAGAATTGCTAAATATTCTTGTAGTTTCTGCACGTCATCATTCTGAGTTCCGTACCATAGATCGCTCGAAAATAACTGCGTTGGGAATATGACATTCTGAACGATGCGTTCAGTCTCTGCATAACCTTCCAAATATGTGTCTTCAGAGATAGTATCATCGACTCCGTAAACTGTGACCTCAATGTCCCGCTTGCCCCAATTCAAAGCTCTCTCAAGCCCTTCATCTCCATAACCCATCCAGACATCAAGTCGATCGTAATTCTGATTCCTCTGACCTGCATTTACGATAGCTCCACCACGATCATGTACGGCCACCATTCCAATACCGGAAATATACATCTTTGTGCCGAACTCATAATTACTTGGAGCGGCGATCATGCCAGGATAAACAGGCGTTCCGTCCGCACCGTTGACACCACTGCCGTTCATACGGATTTCAGCGTCATACGATCCCATGTAGTAATAAGCCTGATCTGGGAGAGGGGAGTAATACGCGCTTATTGTAAAAGTTTGCGTATAAGGATAAGTGATTTCGTCAGCCTCGGCAGTCGCAGGCGACTCTACTGGCATAAAAGAAAAAACCAAAACAGTCACGAGCTCACACATCAGTACTGAGACCAAAAATCTAAGGTACGTTTTATCTTTAATAATAGTATCTTTTCTCATGGTGTAAGATCTAGGAGCTGTTCATATAACCAACTTCGAGTGGTTACCATAGAAAAATTCATATTCAAGGAATGAGGAGCGCGGTGTACTGGTAAGTACATAAGTGACGAATAACGAAGAAGATGCATTTTTCTATAAGTAATCCAGAGGAAAGAAATAGATTTGAGTAATTTTTGCGTTACTCCTCCTAGAAGTACCTTCCAGGTACTCCTTCGTCGTCCTTCCTTAAACTTGCTCAAATCTATTTCTTCCACTACTAAGTTGGTTATATGAACAGCTCCTAGGAAATTCCTAACTTCTTTCTGATATCGTCAGCCTCGGACTTGGATCCTTTTTCGACTTCGCCCTCAATTTCTTTTTCGAATTCCGCCTCAAGTCCGGAGACTTTTTGCTTATGCTCTTTGACAACTTCTTGCATGGCCTCGGTATCTTCTCTGAGGTCGGATTGAATTATCTTAGCTTGTTGGTCTTCTAATTCTCTGATTTCATCATCGATTTCTTCGAGATGCTTTTCATCGGCATCTGCAGCCTCGGCGGCTTGATCGGCCTCCATCGAAAGGAGCTCCTCGACCAAATCTATTAGGTCCAAAGGTATGTTTGAATCTTGAGGCAAAGATTCGAGACGACTTAGTGCCTCATTCTTCTTACCGGAAGGCACGTACTCGGCATTCTGTAAGAGATCTATAAGGTTTTCAATTGTAATATCCATGATTGGTTGGTGATTTGTTTATGAAATTGCATCATTCAAAACATCTCCGGCAAAATTTATGCCTTTGAAAGTATTTGTTTCATCATCGGCCTCGAATTTACGACTGTCTCTTAGTGTAACTCCTACGGCCTTACCGTCTTTGTTTGTATAAAGTGCTTCGGTCTCGGTAGTCATCTCGCCGGTCCCAAGATCAATACGAATAGTCTGTGATTTTGGCGTGTATTCAGTCGTGCTTTCGTAAATATGATCCATGCCGAGAGCATGAACCTTCTCCTTATCTGTCCTCTTGATTTTTCCAAGTTTCGAGATGTCGGAATACTGGACTTTTAAGACGAGCTTGCCATCTTGACTGTCTGATACATAAGCATTCTGAGTTGTTTCACGGGTGTCAACAGTCCTATTGCCATCCTCACTAACTCGAACTGCGGCTAGAGCCGGATAAGTCACGGAAAGGAGTTGTCCTACAGGCATTTTCTCAAGAGTTTTCCTATTAATCTTGTTAACTTTTGTCTTGAGATTCATAGCGGCTTCCATTCTGCGCATCTTAACATCCTTCTTCGTGAACAACGTGCCGTAAAGTTCACGTAAAGTTGCGTACTCTTCTGCGGTGATAGCTTTGTCGTTAAAAGCTCGATCAAGCCTTTTCATCATCTCACTGTCGTCATCAGGAGCTCCTTTGAGCTGATCTTGTTTCAAGAACTCGTCAAATCTCAGCTTCATTTCGGAATCCTTGGCAAAAGCAGGGATTGAAAGAAGATATTGCTTGAACTTATTAGAGACTTCGATAGATTTTTTGAACTCTTGTTTATGCCTTGCCTCATAAGCCTTCTTAGCACTGGCAGTTTCGGTCTCAACACGTTGGACAGAAGCTTTGGCCCTATTAAGTTCATTGAATCTTTCCGGCTGCATTGCAGACAGCGACTTAAATCTACTCTTTGATATACGTCTTCGTGCTTTGCTCCAGAACCTTTCAGAGAGGTCAGGGTCGCGTAATGCTTGCAAGAAGGCAGTGTAATTTGTAGCTCTCTGTTTATTCTGAGTAATGGCGGAGCTTAGATTTTCTTTGCTTCGGCGAAGTTCTGTAAGTTTCTGTGAAACAATAGCAACCTCTCCTTCGCCCCATTTATCAACTCGTCCTTTTCTTATATTCTTTACTTTGTGAGTTGTGTCTACCGCTGCTTCATCTAGCTTCTCATTGGCTCGAGTAATAACTCCAAGAGCTGCTCCCTCGTGGTAATCATGGACGGCATTATCGACATGTTTGTCGCTCGAAGTCTGAGAAACTTTACCAAGTAATTTGTGCATACGATCCATGGCTCCACCATCGAATGTGTTGATATGGTCAAGGAGTCTTGAAACCTGATCATCAAGGTATTGACCGCCGTCGTTAACATCTCTTGCTGTAATTTCAAGATCAGTCTTCCCTCCACCATTAATATCAGCTTCCCTAGCGTCCAAGCTACCGTCGCGATCTTCTCCTGGAGTAGAAACAGCCAGCAAGACAAAACGACGATTTTTGAGGAAAGTGTCTTTGTACGCGGAATGTTTTAAACGCATTTTTTTGTTTTTAAATCTTAATAGTATACCAAAAAAACGCCTTGGGATCAATACCTTGTACCAATTCGCGATTAAAGCATTACGAAATATGTAAATGGTTTTCTTGTCTTGCAAGGCGCGGCTATCGCGGAGACGCCGGAGTATCGTAAAATAGCTGCAACGCAGCTTGGTGTTCAAAGCAAGCCGGTCTTATTGCTGTTTGAATAAGGCGATATCACGTCCAGGACGGCCATAATTCGTATAAATCCAAATCTCGCCATCAGAGATAACGGCAGCCGCAATATCACCGACTCCACCATCCGCTTCGGTAAGGACATTGCCATCGGCATCAACGAAGTCTACATCGAGCATTTCGTCCGGCCAGTTAAGTCCGTCGGTCGAAACGGCGACACCCTGAGTCTCCGTTAAATAAGTGGCATACATAAGGTAGTACCCGTCAATTTGAACGACAGTCGGATCGTGCCAATCCTCATACAAGATCTCGTAATTCTCCCACGTAAGACCGTCTTCGGATGTCATGAGTGCCAAATCGCTTGGCCCATTTTGATCGTCGAGCGTATTGAGCGAAACAATTGCAGCAAGTGTTCCATCCTCCGCTTCAAAATAACGACCATGACCTGCTAGAACGAATGGAGATTCTTGGTCGTAGTTTTGGATGGGAATCCGCGTACCGGACTCAGGGGTGAAAGTCATGCCATCATGTGAAACGGCACTGAAATTTTGATACAAAGGCCTGGGATCACCGGCATGATCCGTGGTTGCACGATAATACATCCTGAAGTCACCATTTTCTAATCGAACAATGCTCGGGCCACCGATAAGATGCAGTGGGCTCTTTAGATCATCCTCCCCCTCAAGAGCGACGCCTTTCACTTCCCAGGAGATGCCATCAGAAGAGTCGGCATACTTGATCGCCGAGCTTTTGCCGTCCGATTCCGCAAAAAACATTCGGTAAGAGCCGTCATCGAGCGGAACAATCTCAGGCATAAAAATCGATCCTTCAACCGGATCGCCTTGAGCTTCACCAATCGTAAGAGTAACAAATTCAAAGGTCGTTGGTGCTGAAAATATTCCTTGGTCATCTAATCTAGTCATTGAGAGAATTGCAACGAAAATCACGATAAAAACAAGAAGAAGTGCTATTGCGAAACGTTTAGACATAGACGCTCAGATTAGTAAATGCAGATTAATCAAATACAGCTCCCAGTCTTCTGAATACCTCTCTCTCAACGAAATCTTTGTCTCTACCGAATTTAAGTCTGGATAGCTGCTTAATGGCATCGCCAACTTCAGGATCGCCTTCTTCCGTATAAGGATTAATAGGAACTATGGAGAAAGGTATACTCGGCTGTGTATCGATAGACAGTTTCATTACGGCCTTGTATTTGTCGATATTAATTAGATCTTGATCGGAGAAAACAGGAGCCATCTCTTTGCCCATGAATTCGGCATCTTGAGCACCGATCTTATACGATATGATAGTGCCAACGTTACCGAAGATAGCATCTTTGAGGGATACCTGCTTTGAGCCTTTCTTAGCAGCGGAACCTTCGAGCTGAGCAAGATATTGATGCGCAAGGTTCAGGCTTAGTTTGTATTTTCTAGCCTCGGAAAGGATCGACTCAATACTGTCCGTAACGTAGTTTTGGAACTCATCTATATATAGGAAGAATGGTTTTCTAGCGGACTTGTCCAAATTCTGTCGACGCATAGCGGCCATTTGCAATTTGGAAACGATAATCATACCGAGAAGCTTCGAGTTAAGCTCTCCTGTTTCACCTTTTGACAAATTCATTAGCAGGATTTTTCCGTTGTTCATTGCGTCGGTAAAATCGAAAGCGGACTTCGCCTGACCTATGATGTTACGCATCATGCCGTTAGTAACAAACGCGCCAAACTTAGCGGCAAAATAGGGGATCATCTCTTGTTTCTCTCTCGCGCCTGTCTTGGCCATTTGATGCAGCCAGAAAGATTTAACGATGGGGTTTTTCACATGTTCAACTTTTATCTTCTGAAAAGCGTCATCGGTAAACAGCCTTACTATATCGGTTAGTGACCCTCCTTCGGGATCTGCCATCAGGGTTAAACATCCATTACGGAAATAGTCCTGAATACGTGGACCAAATATCTCTTCATCGAAAAGTTTGATCATAATATTCATAGCCTCAAGTGCGACATAGTCCCTCTCTTCGTCTGTGTGAGCCTCAAGTAGATTGATGCCAAGAGGCCTTTCCAGATCGCCGGGATTGAAATAGACTACATCGTCAGCCCTTTCCCTTGGTATAAAAGGCAGGATGTCTTCTACGAGCTGTCCATGTGGATCAATTACACACAAGCCTTGTCCATCTTGAAGGTCTTGCCTGATCATTACCTGTAAAGTAGAAGATTTACCTGTACCAGTTTGTCCAATGATATAAAAATGGCGGAACCTATCGTCAGGTTTAATGCGTACCTCGGTTTTTACCCCGCGATATATGTTGTGGCCAAGTAGGAGCCCTTCCTCGGGAAGATTTTTCGGAGGTGGGGCAATTTTGTAATTCTGCCAATTGATAGCTGGAGATAGGTTGTATTTGACATCAGGAAGGTGGTACATACTCATGATTTCCTCCGGGCTCAAGATCATGCGCCTACGGAAAAGTCTCTGAGTCCAGTTCCTGCGAAAGTGCCTATAAATGAAATTCTTAATTAAGGATCTATCACTGTGGTAGCGAGTGTACTGGAAAGAGTTGTTGTCAGGACTTCCGAATTGGGAGAAACCTCCTCTTAAAGTCGTACATAGGCCATCCGCAGCGGCCATGGTAGGCGCTGAGGCCACAATTCTTATGATGGTTTCATAACCGACCTGAGTGTTCTTCTGTTCTATAGCCTTAACTTGCTCGTCTGTAAGAGGTGTCGTGCGTCCGGCTTGATCAGGCTTAGTCCCGAGATATTCGTCGGCTGGTCCTCTCATGAGTAGGTTGAGCATAGCGCCAAGCCATGCGAAAGGATTAAGCTTGGTAAGCAATCCGGCAGGCTTAGCATCCATGATGTCCTTAGCGATTTTGCGTCCTCTCTTTTGCCAACCATCAGCTGCAGGGCGAATCATGAACTGGATAGCGGCAGCCTCTTTTTTATCAACCTTGGACATGATATTAGTCATATTGTTGAGCGGATCGGACGTCATATGCTCATAAGTCCTGATAGGGTAGCATGGTGACTTGCTAAGCTTCATGTACACACCGGTAGCCTTATTGCCTTTCAAAAAGACATTGTAATCTTCAACCTTCTCAACATACGAGTCGGCATAAAACGAAGTGAGTTGTTTTTCTACGAAAGTAGCCAGTTTAGCAGGCACTACGCAGTAGAAGTCGATAACACCATCTTTGACGACATACTCAAAGGATAGAAAGTCCTGGCCTTTGAAATAGTCAACAAGCTTGGAATTATGAATCGCATAAAGCGCTTCATAGAATTGTTTCATAATTGCGGAAACCTCCTTGAAGTTTTTTCCGCTTGAAAATTGATCTCTCTCTTTCTCGCGATCTTCTTTGGACTCTTTCTTAGGCGTCCTGATAAGCAGAAATACCATGTTATAACTGCGCCCAAGATTGAACCGCCACCTTGTGAACGCGACGATTCCAAAAAACAGAGCAGCAAGTCCTATCAGAGCAATAATGGAAGTCCAAAAAAGGTTCATTTTTGTTTATTTTCTTCTGTAAATTATACCATAAGCTTACGCTTTAGGCAAAGATACTTTGATGTGCATTTCAGCGACTTGCTCTGCTGGAAGCTCAGTTGGTGCACCTGTCATAATGTCTTTTGCCTTCTGATCTTTTGGAAAAGCGATTACCTCGCGAATATTAGGTTCGTCAGCAAGTAGCATAATGAAACGATCAAGGCCCCATGCAATTCCTCCATGAGGTGGCGCTCCGTACGAAAATGCTTCGAGCATATGTCCAAAACGCAATTTTGCATCTTCTTTTGATATCCCAAGTGCGTCAAAAACCTTGCTTTGCAAAGCGGCATCATGGATTCTGATACTGCCACCGGCGATCTCTACTCCATTCATGACGAGATCATAAGCCTTTGATCTGGCTTTCGCCGGATCCGTAGTAAGCAACTCGGCATCTTCATGCTTAGGGCTTGTAAAAGGGTGATGAGCGGCAGAGAAATTCCCGGTTTCCTCATCAAGCTCAAACATAGGGAAGTCAACGATCCAACATAGAGCCAGCTTGGAGTCATCCCGTAGTCCTAATTTGTCGGCAATCTTAAGTCTGACAGCTCCCAATACGTTGCAAGCTAGGTCGAAGCGATCTGCCATAAAGAAAACATTGTCTCCTTCGACAGCCTCAGTACGTTCTTGGATCCTTTTTAGCTCATCTTCTGACAAGAACTTGGCTATAGGACCTTTGACCTCTCCATCTTTCCATGACAAATAGGCAAGTCCCTTCGCTCCATAAGACTTCGCAAGTTCCTCGTATGAATCAGTTTCGCTACGAGGCATATCAGCTCCATTGGATACTCGTAAACACTTTACAACACCTCCGTGTTGAATGGTGCCGGAAAAAACCTTGAATTCGGAATTGGAAACTATGTCAGAAACATCGGAAAGAGGCATTTCAAAACGCAAATCAGGCTTGTCACTGCCATATTTACTCATAGCATCATGCCAAGTCAATTTTGGCACTGGCGTCTTAAGGATCTCCTTATTAGGAACGTTGTCTGTCAGTAATTTGATCAGTAATCTCTCGTTGAGATTCATGATGTCGTCCTCATCAATAAAAGACATCTCGAGATCCAGCTGAGTAAACTCGGGTTGTCTGTCTCCTCTCTGATCCTCGTCTCGAAAACATCTGGCAATCTGGAAATACTTGTCCATGCCGGCAACCATCAGTAGTTGTTTGAGTTGCTGTGGGGACTGAGGGAGCACAAAGAAAGTCCCAGGATAAATGCGTGACGGCACTATGTATTCGCGGCTGCCTTCGGGAGTACCCTTAATAAGAATAGGAGTCTCTATTTCAAGGAACTCCTCCTTATCAAGAAAATCGCGAATTGACTTGATGACACGGTGCCTAAGCTCAATATTTTTCTTCATACGCTGACGTCGAAGATCCAAATATCTATATTTAAGCCTAACATCTTCGCCAACTTCTTTGTCTTGATCAATCTCGAATGGTGGAGTCTGTGCGCGCGATAAAATCTCTATGAAATCAGCAAGAACCTCGATTTCACCAGTGGACATCTCCTTGTTGGACTGACCTTCCGGCCTTCCTCTAACAACTCCTTTTATGGTAATGACAAATTCACTGCGAATACTCTCGGCAGAGATATGCGCATCTTTATTGCCCGAAGGATCAAATACGACTTGCGTGATCCCATATCTGTCACGAAGATCTATAAAAATCAAGCCACCATGGTCTCGTCTTCTGTGGACCCATCCGGATAGAGTAACCTCTTGGCCAACATCTGTAGTTGTTAGCTTGCCGCAAGTATGTGTTCGGTACATCTGTAGAATTTGTTATCTGAAATTACGGATCAGATTTTCGCACGATCAGAGGCAATTATCAAGGACTCTATGAAGAATATGGTTACGTTACGAAATTTACACGATTTGAGCGAAAACAGCGAAAAGCGACGAAGGCGTATCAGGCTAGATACATCAAGGAGCTATGAGCTATTTGCAGCCAAATTATGGAGATTGCAGTAGTAAGCAGCATTCTTCATAGAGTCCTCAAGAGACCTCGGCTATACGTCTTTGCAGGTCTTCAGTAACATTAACTCCAAAAGGGACTTTAACCTTCTTAATCTCCTTTTTTGACTTGATATGAATTTCAGTTGGCCTATCTCCTTTGTTAGCAAGTAAAACCTCTTTTATTTTTGCCAAAACATCAGAATCGGATTGAGAAACGTTGATAATGTAAGGTGCTTCGTTTTGTGGCGCCTCTGTATCAAGGTCTATGTCTTCGATGATGTCAGTTGATACATCTATGTCCTCTTCCAAAGTGGGCTGAGACGCTATTTCAAGCTCTAGCTTTTTGCTCTGCCTGGAAACCTTTTCATTCGGATCGAAATCGCCGGAACTTTTAGCGTTTTCTATCATTCTCTCAAGTGAAACCGCCTTTGCCTCGTCGCAAGAGAATTGCAAATCGCCACGCCGTTGGTCCAACTTTCCACTCATAACGACCAGTACATCTTCGGCAAACACGTGTCCATATTTGGAAAAAGCTCTCGGGAAAATAATTGCGTCAATTTTCCCGCTAGGATCCTCGAGCATAAAAGAAGCCATATAACTGCCGCTTTTAGTCATGATCTTCCTGTAGTTGATAATGATCCCAGCCATGTTTACACGCTTGCCAATATCTTTCTTGGTAATGTTTTCTGCTATCAAGGCCTTCTTCTTGATATATTTTTTCAAGCCTTGCAGGGGGTGGCCCGAGACATAAAGTCCAAGATATTGCTTCTCCCAGAGAAGTTTCTGATACGAGGAAGCAGGCTCGGTATCTTTTAATTTCAGGGATGATTTGGTGGAGGCGTCATCCATGTCGCCGAACATGTCTATTTGTCCATCAACTTTGGTTGCTTGGATATCTTTCGCAAAAGTAGAAATCTCATCAATATTAGCAGCAATCTGTTCGCCAACTCCAATACAGTCAAAAGCTCCTGAATAGGCGAGAGCCTCCAGTGCCTTTTTGTTAATCAGTTTGGAAGGCACTCGCTCAGCGAAATCCTCTATCGATTTGAATTTGCCTCCAGCCTCGCGGACACTAATTATCTCTCTCACAGCATTCTCTCCAATACCTTTGATAGCACAGAGACCGAAACGTATGGTTTTGTCATCAGAAGCTGTGAAATTAGATCTGGACTCGTTGATATCGGGAGGTAAGACCTTGATGCCCATTTCTTCGCACTCATTAATTTCGATCACGACCCGATCTGTATTTTCAGCATCACTGGATAGAAGAGCCGCCATAAAAGCCACCGGATAGTGAGCTTTCATATACGCAGTTTGATAAGCTATGAATGAGTAACAAGCTGAATGAGATTTATTAAATCCGTATCCGGCAAAAGGCTCTATCACCTTCTCAAACATCTCTTCTGCGAGCTGTTTGGTATGACCTTTGTTTTCTATGGCTCCGTCAATAAACTTTTGCCTCATTTCAGTGACGATTTGCGGGTCTTTTTTCGCTATACCTTTAAGAAGCAAGTAGGCTTCTCCAAGCTCCAGACCGGAAAAAACTTCCGCCAGCATCATGATTTGTTCCTGAAATACAACAACGCCATAAGTCTCCTTCAAAATAGGCTCAAGAGAGCTGTGTAGATACCGAATTTTTTTATCATTATGCTTGCCTTTAATATAGTTAGGTATCCACTCCATAGGGCCGGGCCTATACAAGGCATTCATTGCAATAAGGTCTGAAAGTTGAGTGGGAACGAGGTCTTTGAGGTAACGCTTCATACCTGCAGACTCGAACTGAAATACACCAGTAGTGCGACCTTCCGCCATTAACTTAAATGTATCTACGTCATCGAGTGGAATCTTATTTATATCAATATCCTCACCTGTAGTTCTCTTGATAATTGCCAGAGCTGTTTGCAATATAGTCAGGTTTTTGAGTCCTAAAAAGTCCATCTTAAGAAGTCCGAGATCGGCAATGGGCTTCATAGAATATTGCGTCACTATCCCATCTTTCCCACCAGGAGGATTTTGAAGTGGAGTATACTCAACAAGAGGATCATCGGCGATAACTACAGCACAAGCGTGTGTGCCGGCATGCCTTATTGTTCCTTCGAGTTTGATAGCCATATCAAGAACATTCTTGGAAGCTTCTTCATTCTCATAAGCTTTGCTAAGTTCAGGGTCATTTTTGACAGACTCCTTTAGGGGAGCATGTTTACCAAGCACAGGAAGCGGAACCATCTTTGCGATACGATCAATATCCGCATACGAATGCCCCATAGCGCGTCCAACATCCCTCACGACAGCTTTCGCAGTCATAGTACCGAATGTAATAACTTGCGCAACCTTATCTTCTCCATACTTGTCAACGACGTAAGTTAAGACCTCGTCCCTTCTGTTGTCGGCGAAGTCGATGTCTATATCAGGCATACTTACTCTGGCAGGATTTAAAAATCGCTCAAAAAGCAAGTTGTAGTGGAGCGGATCAAGCTCTGTAATCCCAATAGAATAAGAGATGATAGATCCTGCGGCAGATCCTCTCCCCGGACCAACAACTATATTCTTTGACTTGGCATATCTGACGAAATCATAAACAATCAAAAAATAGTCCGAGAATCCAAGCTTCTCAATAATGCTAAGTTCATAATCAAGGCGTTCCTTCGCAGCTTTCATTTGAGATTTGGGATATCTTTGCTCCAAGCCTTTTTCGCAAAGAAGTTTCAAGTACGAATCGGAGGTCTCTCTGTTTGGGGTCTCAAAAGATGGTATTTTGTTCTCGCCAAACGAAAGATCAACGTTACATCTTTCGGCAATAGCGAGAGTGTTGGAGACGCACTCCGATGAGATTTTGTCAAAATACTTCTTCATTGCCTCTGGTGACTTCATTGAGAAGTCGCCATTATATCTAATTCTCGTCTCGTCAAAGATAGTCTTCTGCATCTGTATACAGAGAAGTATGTCATGTGCGTCAGCATCCCCAGGTCTTGCATAATGGCAGTCATTAGTGGCTACCATAGGTACGCCAGTCGCTTTGGCGAGCTTCACAAGAGCCTCATTTGCAATTACCCAGTCTTCAATCTCAGGGTGATTCTGCAGCTCAAGGAAAAAACTGTCTTTGCCAAATATCTTCTGGAATTTTGTCACAAGCTCACGGGCACCAACCTCGTCTCCAGCAAGGAGAGCTTTGGTTACAGGGCCACTCAAGCATGCGCCAGTGGCGATAAGCCCATCACCATATTTTTCAAGCAGTTCGAAGTCCATACGAGGCTTGTAATAAAAACCTTCAAGATTAGCTAGGGTGGTCAGCTTCATAAGATTCTTGTAGCCCTGTTCGTTCTTAGCAAGCAAAACAAGATGACTATACTTGGAGGAAGGATCTTTTACGCTTCGGTCCTCGGTGATATAAGCCTCACAACCTATAATTGGCTTGATTCCTGCGGCTTTGAATTTTTGATAGAAAGAGATAGCGCCATACATAGCACCATGATCGGTGATAGCCATCGCCGGCATAGAATACTCTTTACACAGATCGACATATTCATCAATTTTACCGAGACCGTCGAGAAGACTGTAGTGAGTATGGTTATGAAGATGTACAAAAGACATGTTATGGCGGCGGGTTCGGATTAGAAGGGCGAGTCGATCAGACTCTTTTTTTAAGCAGAGGCCTCTAGTTGTAGGAGTCGAGATTTTGCTTAAACCATTGGTCAATCGAAGTAAATATCTCTCCGACAAAAGGTATGTTGACCAGATATTGGCTGAGTATATAGCCTGCTAGTGCCAAAAAAGCCGTAGCTCCGATTATAAAACCAAGACCGCGAGCAGTTCCGGCAATGAAGTTGTAAAGAATAAGTCTCTTGACGGACGAGGCATATTTGATGAAATCCTGCATAGTCTCAAACTCCCCAACATTGAACTCGATATTAACCGGACGAGCTTGCGTAGCCGGAGCTGTTTTTTTGGTAGGCATATTTGTTTTATTAATGGTCTCTCAAAAAATAACATCTCGGAACCGATTTAGGAAGCGTATTTTGGTTTGACTAAAAGAGACCTGGCAATAATAATGCTATAGCTGACTTTTTGAAAATTAGCCGCGGTGGTGGAATTGGTAGACACGCTGGTCTTAGGAACCAGTGGGGTTAAACCCGTGAGAGTTCGAGTCTCTCCCGCGGCACCATTATACGAATATGAAAAACATATACGACATCCTCAGTGAATTAGGGGTGGATTATAAAAAGTATGACCATCCTCCAGTTTATACGTGTGAGGAGTCGGAAAAATACACGGGACATTTACAGTCAGGTAAAGATAAGAACTTGTTTTTGCGTAATAGGCGAGGTGATACGCATTATTTGGTGACGGTAGAAAGCAGTAAGACAGTTGATTTTAAAAAACTCAGCTCTGTTCTTGGGGAAAGCAAACTAAGCTTCGCATCACCAGAGAGGCTGAAGAAATACCTAGACCTCGAGCCGGGATCGGTAACCCCATTCGGGCTTATAAACGACGCAAATCATGAAGTTAAGGTCGTCATAGATAGAGGCCTCATAGCTCATGACAACATACAGTTCCATCCAAATACAAACACAAGTACGATAGTGGTGTCGAGAGAGGATTTTAAGAGGTTTCTCGAGTGGACACCGGCAACTATATCGTGTTTGTAGACGTCTAGCCTTCCGCCGCAGACCCGCCTGCGTAAGCTGGCGGATGAAGGGTGTCTCGCATCTTCTTGATGTGATATTGTGCAAGCGTGGAATTCAAGAGGCAAACAAATTGTGTATATCGATGTGAATATCACATAGTTCTGACGAGCAAATATCGTCGAAAGAT
>MNZJ01000050.1 GCA_001873565.1 Candidatus Peregrinibacteria bacterium CG2_30_44_17
TTTCGTACCAAAATGTTATTACCTATCGAGTCCGTGAAGCCACAGCAACCATCCTTACGGAAAGGTGCTAAATCCGTCCCTGAAAGGGGAAGATGACACGCTATACGTCCTTATAAAGCATCTTCTCAACCACAGATGCTTGTTTGCTTGAAGCGATTAATATCAATCTAACCATAGAAAAAAGATGACTACACATTTTTTCACTTCCGAATCTGTTACGGAAGGACATCCGGACAAGGTTGCCGATCAAATCTCCGATGCGGTTCTCGATGATATTTTTAGACAAGATCCCAATAGTCGCGTAGCTTGCGAAACGGCAGTTACAACCGGCCTTGTATTGATTTTTGGAGAAATCCGCACAAACGGCTACACAGATATGCAAAAAGTCGCGCGTGAAACTATCAAGCAAATCGGATACGACGATGCGGAATACGGTTTTGACCATAAGGCTTGCAGCGTTCTCGTTGCGATCGATGAACAGAGTCCCGACATTGCTATGGGTGTTGATACGGGTGGAGCTGGTGACCAAGGTATGATGTTCGGTTTCGCCGTAAATGAGACTCCTGAGCTAATGCCAATGCCTATCATGTATGCTCACAAACTGACTATGAAACTGGCCGAAGTCCGAAGGGCTCGCGGTCTTACTTACTTGAGACCTGACGGGAAGAGCCAAGTTACCGTAGAGTACGAGAATGGAAAACCGAAAAGAATCCACACTGTTGTTATTTCTACCCAACATGGCCCTGAGGCAGAATCTCCACAGATCAAATCCGACATCATAGAGCACGTTATCAAACCTGTTTGCGGCTCTCTTGTTGACGATCAAACCATCTATCACGTTAACCCAACAGGAAAATTCATCATAGGTGGTCCTCCTGGTGACGCAGGATTGACCGGTCGCAAGATTATTGTTGATACTTATGGCGGAATGGGGCGACATGGTGGAGGAGCTTTTTCTGGAAAAGATCCTTCCAAAGTTGATCGCAGCGCCGCTTATGCTTGCCGCCACGTTGCGAAGAACATCGTTGGAGCCGGTCTAGCTGACAAATGTGAGGTTCAAGTTTCTTACGCAATTGGCGTTCGCGATCCGCTTTCGATTTTTGTTGAGACTTTCGGCACAGGAAAGGTCTCCGACGACGTACTATCAAAATTAATCAGCGAGAAATTCGACCTTACTCCTGCCGGGATTATCGAGCGTTATCAGCTTCGAAGACCTATCTTCAAGAAGACCGCTTCTTATGGGCATTTCGGCAGAGATGACGCTGATTTCACATGGGAGAAGCTTGATATGGTGGACACTTTGAAAAATTATCTAGCTTAAGGATTTTCTGGTATCATGCTCGCGTTTATTTTTTTATAAATTATTATTATCATGGATTACGAAGTAAAAGACATCTCCTTGGCAGCCCAGGGCAAAATGAATATCGAAGTTGCCAAACGTCAGATGGGAGCACTTATGGAGGTTAAGAAGAGGTTTGAGGCGGAGAAGCCACTTGCCGGCATGCGTATCGGAATGGCTCTTCATGTTACAAAAGAGACTGCGAATCTGGTCGACACTTTACGCGCAGGTGGTGCGGAAGTTGCGATCACTGGTTGCAATCCTCTTTCCACTCAAGATGATATTGCTGCCGCACTTGCTACAGACGGAGTAAAAGTCTATGCACACAAAGGGGAAAGTAGCGAAGATTATTACCGTTTTTTGAACAAGGTTATCGAGTTCAAACCGCACATCACAATCGATGACGGATGTGACCTGGTAACCGAAATTCACACAAAACATCCTGATCTGATCTCGGATATTATCGGAGGATGCGAAGAGACGACTACAGGTATTATAAGGCTACATTCAATGGTGTCTGATGGCGCTCTTAAGTTCCCGATGATAGCCGTAAACGACAACAAGACCAAGCACTTGATGGACAACTATTATGGAACCGGCCAGTCTACTCTCGATGGCATCATACGTGCTTCGAATATTCTGTTCGCAGGAAAAACTCTTGTAGTCCTTGGTTATGGAAGTTGCGGAAAAGGTTGCGCGATGCGTGGCCGCGGTATGGGTAGCAATGTTATAGTTACGGAAGTGGATAATTTTTGCGCTCTGCAGGCTCAAATGGACGGTTTCCGCGTGATGAAAATGGAAGATGCAGCTCCGCTTGGTGATATCTTCATCACAGTTACAGGTAATAAACATGTCATTCGTCCTGAACACATGAGGACGATGAAAGCCGGCGCGATTATGGCGAATAGTGGACACTTTGACAACGAGATCGACATGGCTGGTCTTGAGTCTCTTGCTACAGGCAAACGCCGTGTTAGGCATTATTTTGACGAATACATTGTAGATGGGAAAGTCCTGTATGTCGCAGGGGAAGGCCGACTTGTGAACCTTGCAGCCGCAGAGGGGCATCCTAGCGAGGTTATGTCACTTTCTTTCTGTGGTCAGGCTCTTGCTTGTGAATATTTGGTGAAAAATCGTGAGAGTTTAAAGCCTGAGGTGATTTCACTACCTGCTGAGATTGACGACTTCATAGCAGGGCTTCAACTCGATGCTATGGGAATGGAAATCGATGAGCTTACCGCTGAACAGATTGAATATTTGAAGAGTTGGCAGGAGGGGACTTAAATTTTGTTAACTATTTCGTTCGCGGCATCGCTTCCTGTTTTTTTCGGGCTAACTTGTACGCCCTTAAAAAACTAGGATCACTGCTGATGCTCTCTCAATTGTTAACACACAAAATTTTAATTCTAATAATAATCAGCGACGTGAGATTTTGGTTGATTTGTAGCCCTGTAAGTGCGATTATTTGCGGGCAATGGCAACCTACCAATCCAAAATTTGTGTCGTCGTTCCCGCCTTTAATGAAGGATCTGTGATAAAAGGCGTTCTTACAAGTCTCAAAGACGCTCATTACAGCAACATAATCGTTGTTGATGACGGCAGCGAAGATGAGACTTTTAAAGCTGCATCTAGCGCCGGCGTGCGAGTTATGCGCCACTCGATAAATCGTGGACTTGGAGGTGCCTTAGGCACAGGCCTCAAAGCCGCGACCTACACAGATTGTGAGGTTGTTGTTACTTTTGATGCGGACGGACAACATGCCGTAGACGATATTGAGCGTGTCGCTTTGCCAATTCTGAATGGCAAAGCTGACGTAGTTATAGGTTCCAGACTGAAAAATCACAAAGGCATGCCTTGGTACAGAGTCATGATGAATATGACCGGGAATTTTGTTACTTATCTGCTTTTTGGTGTTTGGTGTAGTGATACTCAGTCGGGATTGCGCGCTTTTTCCCATGACGCCGCTACCAAGATACGAATACACACCAATCGGATGGAAGTCAGCTCCGAAATTATTCGCGAGATAGGGAGGCGCGAACTTAAGATGCAAGAAGTACCGATAAAAGCGATCTATACCGACTACTCTCTATCCAAAGGACAGAGCTTATTTACTGGAATTAAGACCTTTTTTAAGCTAATCTTACACCGCTTGATGCACTAATTATGACTACAATACATATCATTATCGCTATCTTTGTTCTATTTGCTATGAGCCGCACTTATTTGCGCCTCAAAGATGGTGAACTTAATATCTTCGCATTCATATTTTGGATGCTTAATTGGGTTTTGGTTGCCATTATCGGGTTCTGGCCCGGCGTCACTCAGCGTATCGCCGATATTATTGGCATTGATCGTGGCATCGATACCGTTGTTTATTTCTCAATACTGGCTCTCTTCTACCTTATTTACAGACTGTATGTTAAAATCGAGCACCTCGAACAAGACATAACCAAGGTCGTTAGAGATGAAGCCCTCGACAAGTTTAATGATAAATCAAATGAGTAATCATTTACAAAAATCGTCTGACCTGAAGAAACAGCTTGCGTCAGATGAACACTTTAATAAGGTTTTTTCCGAGATGGGAAAGGCTATGTCTGATGCGCTCAAGGCAGGACATAAGATCCTAATCGCAGGGAACGGAGGAAGCGCGTCACAGAGCCAGCATTTTGCCGCCGAGCTTGTAGGCAGATACAAGCTGGATCGGGCTCCTCAGGCAGCGATTAGCCTTGCCGCAGACGTCGCGACTATTACATCTCTCAGTAATGATTTTGGATATGAGAAGGTTTTTTCCAAGCAAGTCGAGGCTCTTTCAGCACCTAAGGATATATTCCTAGGCCTATCCACCAGCGGCAATTCCGCGAACATTGTAGAGGCGCTCAAAACCGCTCACAGCCTGGGCATTCAATGCTTTGGACTAGTCGGAAATGACGGAGGACTTATGAGGGGTCTTTGTGACATGGCACTGATTATTCCTGAATCAGACACACCGTTAATACAAGAAGTCCATCTATCGGTACTGCATATGTGGGCGGATATGATCGAACAATCCTTATGAACCAACGTGAAGTTTTAGCAAAATTCGCAAGCCAAACCATTATGGTTGTTGGCGATGTTATGATTGATCACTATCTGTACGGTAGCATCGGGAGGCAATCGCCGGAAGCACCCGTACCTGTTCTGCTTGCGCAAAGAGACGAGTATCGTCTTGGCGGCGCTTCCAATGTCGCAAACAACTTACGCAGCCTTGGTGCTAATGTAATCCTTCTCTCCTTGATAGGCGAAGATGACAAAGGAGACAAGATTGTATCAATGCTCTCAGGCAGAGGCATCGACCCGTCAAATCTAGTACGTACAAACACATACACTACGACAGAAAAATTGCGCGTGATAGACAACAATAATAAGCAACTTATCAGACTCGATTTCGAGAAAACTGCGGATATTAGTGGCGAACTGGAAGAGACTTTTGTGTCTGCATTCGACAGGCTGATCGATAGCGTAAGCGGCATTATCGTTTCCGATTATGCAAAAGGCGTTATGAGCGCCCGTTTCCTGCAGCATCTTATAACAAAAAGTAACTCGCTGAATAAGCCTGTTTTTGTCGACCCCAAGCCAAAACATAAGGATTCGTATAGACAAGCTTTTTTGATTACTCCAAACGAGAAAGAGGCTGCCGAAATGGCTGATGTCACATCAATCACAGATGATAACTCGCATGAAGTAGGCAGGAAATTGCAGGAAGAACTATCTTCCAATATAGTTCTTACCCGTGGAAAGAAAGGCATGCAAGTCTTCTACAAGGCAGATGGCGTATTCGACGTGCCTACAAAAGCAGAGGAAGTTTTTGATGTGACAGGTGCAGGTGACACAGTTATATCTACTATTGCACTTGCTTGCACATCTGGAGCTGATATAGAAATGGCTTGCGAACTTGCTAACAGCGCAGCCCACGTCGTTATAAGTAAATTCGGGACCGAAACTGCTACCACTGATGATATTTTAAAACTGCTCGAAGGATGATAAAAGCTGTTTTTTTAGATAGAGATGGCGTCATAAACTATGACTACTCTTGTGTATACAGGGTTTCTGATTTTACTTTTATTCCAGGTGTTTTTGAAGCTCTCAAGCTCCTCAATGATGCCGGCTATAAGCTTTTTGTCATTACTAATCAGTCAGGCATTGGAAGAGGAGTGTATACCGAAGAGGATGTGGAGAAACTACATGCTCACATGCTCGCACAATTCGAAGAACATGGCATCAATGTTGAAAAAATTTACTACTGTCCACATACCGAAGATGCTTACTGCGATTGTCGCAAGCCTAATCCAAGCAGCATATTGGATGCTCAAAAAAAGTTTGATATAAACCTTGAGGAAAGTTATTTTGTCGGTGATAGAAATACCGATATAGAGTGTGGCGATAATGCCGGAGTTAAGACTGTTCTAGTAGGAAATACCGATACAGAACCTTGCAATCCTGATTACCGCGAAAAAGACCTGCTTTCCGCCGTCACCAACATAATCCTTGCAGATGGAAAAAATTAAAACATTAGATGAGCTCAAGCAAATTCGCGACATACTTCGCCATGAAGGCAAAAGAGTTGTTACTACAAACGGCAGTTTTGATATTTTACATTCTGGGCACGTCAAATCTCTCGAGGAGTCCAAAGAGCAAGGTGACGTTCTCATAGTCGGCATCAATACCGATGCTTCCGTTAAGCGTTACAAGGGAGAAGGCAGGCCAATTATTCCTGAAGCTGATCGCGCTTATCTTGTTGCCGCTCTTTCCTGCGTTGACTATGTATTCCTGTTTGATGAGGATGATCCCACTGAGTTCTTAAGCAAGCTCAAACCTGATGTGCACACGAATTCGGAAGAGTATGGAAGTGATTGCGTCGAAGCGGAAGCTTTGCGCGAGAACAATGGAGAACTTTATCTGATTAAAAAGATACCTGGGCTGTCAACAAGTGCAATAATCGACAAAATCAAGAATGCTTAATGTCTCTTTTCAACGAGCTTTGGACAGATATATCGGCGGCCCACTATGTATTGGGTACAGTTTTTTCCATGGGGCTATGCCGCCAAAAGATTCTATAAAAGAGATCTTGGTGGTCAGACTCTGGACTCTGGGTGAGACTATCCTGACCTTGCCTATGATTAAAAAGCTTAGACAGGAGTTCCCGCGAGCAAAAATCACAGTCCTCGCCAGAAATCGTAATAAGAACATTTTTAAGTACGTTGATTTTGTTGACGAAGTGCTGCTTTTTGAGAAGGAAAATTTCAGCACACTTCTTAAGATGCGCGGTCATTACGACCTTGCTATAGATACCGAGCCGTATTTGCGTGTTTCCGGTCTTCTAAGCCGTTTTCTCGCCAAGGGGCAAATAGGCTTTGACCATGGAGCTAGGGGCCGCATATACAGCGAAAAAGTGCACTATTACGATATGAAACATGCTGCGAAAGTGTTTTGCGATTTACTTGAGCCGCTAGGGATCAAATATACGCCTGAGAAGCTCGTTTCTTTGAATGTGTCTGATGCCGATAAAACTCGCGTCGCCGCTAAGCTCATGGGTTTAACAAAAAAGCCTCTCAATGAAACAAAGCTGATTGGTATGCATGTATCTACCGCTGAGTCGGCCGAATACAGGGCTTGGCCAAAAGCCAATTTCGCAGAGCTCTCCGATATGCTCCTTGCCAAGTACGACAATGCTTTTGTACTACTAACCGGCACTGAGGCCGAGAATAAGGCTAATAATGCAGTTATAAAATTATGTAAAAATCAAGACAGGATAATCAACTTAGCCGGACTACTTGGCTTTCCCGAGTTTATAAGTTTGTTCTCGTATCTTGATCTATATATATCGAACGATACCGGGCCTATGCATCTATCGGCCGCACAGGGAGCGAAGACTATAGGTCTTTTTGGGCCTAATTTGCCTTTGAGATTTGGGCCTTATCCTGTGGATAACAAAACCAATTTCGCCATATACCACGGAGATAAGCTGCCATGCTCGCCTTGTATCAATGTCCACTTGGGCAAGTTCCGTAAGTGCAGCTGCATCAAAGCCGGGACCGCGGAATGCATGACTCTCATTACCCCTGAAGAAGTCTGCAATCTTGCCGAGAGTATTTTGTAACCGTCTGTCCGGTTTCGGACATTGGTTGTTTTTTTTGTATAAACAAAAACCCCCCGCCGAAAGGCGGGGGGTTTTTAAGTTGTGCGATATAAGATCAATCGCTCATGATCTAACTATTACTTGCTTAGAGTCATGTAAGAAACTGGCATTCCAGGTACTTTGTATCCTGTCATGTACTCTGTAGTCTCTTCACCATGAGTACCTGTAGCTGCACCATAGTCAGTCCAGATCAGACCTGTAGCTGTACCTGATGTTTCAGCATAAGGGTTGTTATCAACTCCTGTTGTTACTGAATTGAATGTGTACGCTGCTAGGTATGAAGTATCTTCTGAGATCTTGATACTGATAGCACCTGTGGTAGATGTATCTGCATCTTCGTAAACGTCTGCATAGACAGAGAACGTCTTAGAGCTTCCGGCAGAGATCTGCGTACCGGAGTTCTTAGCCGTACCGGATGTTGCTATGTTCATTGCGAACTTGGCATGTCCGTTCAATGAATCGTAACATCCTGATCCAACTTTTGTGCTCTTGCCATACTCCGTGATGTACCAAGGAGCTGTAGATACACTGCTTGAAAGTGTTAGCCCAGATCCAGTGGCACAAACTCCTGTTGAGTAAGTTGTGTCGTCGTCTGTAGCATTAGTCAAACTGTTAGCTGTATTACCTGTAACCAGACCTGTAGGTGAAACCTTCAAGGTTAGGTACATAAGAGCTAGCTGCTCTGTATCGCTAGCAGAGACCGTGAATCTGTAAACCTCTTGGTCAGCACCTGCTATAAGTGATGAACCTAGAGATGTTGCGTTAGCAACAGTTGGAACTGTTCTGTAAACGTATGTGTAGTTGGTCAATGAAACATCAGAAAGCTCGCTTTCTACGTAAGCTGTTCCAGATCCTTGTCCTACAGCTTCGAAGTCGCCATTAGCTTCTCCGTCTGCGTCTCCTGTATTAAGCACGAATAATACAGCATCGTCGCTATCAGCGCTTCCGCCTTCCAGGTTGTGATTAGTGAAATCAGCATATACCTCTACGTAAGCTGTTTGGTCTTTTGGAACAACCAGTTCTGATACGTCTCCTGCTCCGAATCCTGAGAATACAGCGTTCGTACCACCAATTGCTACTGAGTATTCTGCGTCAAGAGTGCCTAGAGCAGTTGTATCTGAAGCGTACTTAAGAGTTACGCTATCGATATTGTCTAGATACACACCGGCTGTTGCGCCAGCCGTACCGTTGACAAGACCTGTAGCAGTAAGGGTCAATGTGTTGACTGAGAAGGTCTCGTCTGCAGCAGATAGTTTGAATCTACCTACCAAGACGTCTTCGTCTCCACCAGCAACGATCTGATTGTCAGGAACGTTACTTGAATCTTCTGATATAGCAAGTGTTCCACCTGACGATACTGTAATAGCCATGGATTCACTGTTTGCAGCGTCTCCAGTGGCAGTGATTGTATTGCCTTCTGTATCTGTAACTGTCATATCCGCAGAAACATCATCTATGTCGAAGTATAGAAGTTCGTCCGTACCATTGTATGGCGCTGAACCGCTAATATCTCCGTATAGGTACATTACTTCCGTAGTACCTGCCGTGATAGTCCAGTTAAGGCTATCGAACGTAGCGTCACCACCAGTAGAGAATGACTCACTTGTTCCAAGCAGGTTGCCTGCTTGATCCGTGATGTAGGCACTAGTAATAACGTTTCTAACGTATACTGAGTTGTCTACACCTTGAGTGTAATCACTTGCAGATGCAACCACGCCATCTTCCTCGATATAACCAGCTATAACTACTTGGTCTACTTCCGCATCCATTGAGCTGCCTACCGTAAGAGTGAATATAGCAAGTTCTACGTCACTAGTACCTTTTACGTAAGTGTCTGAGTCTGCAGAAGACGCAAGAGCTACAGCTAGGCTTGCAGCCTTAACCGTCATTGTTTGACCGGTAATTGCAACCGATGGAACGATATCTGTGATGTACTCGTTAGTATCAAGGTCACGTATACCATCTGCCGTGTCTATAGCACCCAAGCTAGCTGTCAGAGTAGAAGCATTAAGGGTAGAGTCGTTGTCGATATCACAAGTGATAGCAACGTCCATACTGTCCCCTGCGTCCATTGTCCAAGATGTTGTCCAAGCCAATGTTTGGCTGTCACCTCCGGATGTAGAAAGCTCTACCGGACCCATAAGTGTTTCTACGATTTCTCCGTCGTCATCAAGTCTGACAAGTTTGAAATCTGAGAAGTTAGCAGAAGCGTTGTCATCATCGATAAGACCACTGCCCGTACCTACGACTACAACATCCATGTTCTTAACTTCGATATCTCTCTCTGTTCTGAAAGTCATCTTGTTAAGGATAACGTCCTTGCCATTGATAGTTACATCCGTGCTAGAAAGTGTATCTTGAGAGATTGTGAACTGACCACCTTGGAAAGTTGTCCAAGTTGCGTCTGTTCCATCTGCAGCACTGTTGTCATAGGCAGAGTATGTAATCTGCTGTCCGAATCCATAAACAAGTCCCATAACAGTTAGATCCGTAGACTCATCAAGGTAAGTCTTGCTTGTATCTGAAGGATCAGCAACAGCGCCTAGATCAGCAGTTACTGTGAATGTCTTAGAGTTGCCTTTCCCAATACAGAATCCGTCACCAGTGTATCCGTAATCGTCACAGCTATATGTGCCGTCAACTACGAATGTAACAATGTCGTCTTCTGATACTGCGTCAGCCGTAGCGAGAACCTCGCCACTCTGAAGAAGTTGTAAGTTGGAATAAGTGTTAGCTGGAGCAGTTCCCTTAATTGTCAGAGCAATCCTTGTTAGAACAGAGTCCTCACTGCTCGAAGATGTTAATTGGAACTCAGCGATCTCAGCATCCGTATCCCCAAGTGTTGGGTTTGGAGTAGATCCTGTCTTTGCAATAGTTACTGTTCCTGCACTAGCTCCGCTTATAGTGAAAGTCTCACCTACGATGCCAAAAGTGCCTGTAACCTCAGCTGCATTTGTATCTACCTTGTCAGAGCTTGTCAGCTCGACAGCGTTCTCGTCTCCAGTAGTTGCCCCAGACGCAAAATCAACAACAAGAGTAAGCGTTACCGTCTCACCATCTTCTACTGCAAGATTTAGTGAACCGAATACTACTTCGTTAGTACTGCTGCTGAAAGTTCGTCCTGATGTAAGTCTTTCGTCGCCATTGTATATATAGATATAAGAAATGTCGTTTACTGAACCTACTCCAGTCCTGTGTAGTGTGAATCCGTCAAGCTCAGCATCGTCGCCTTCTGCTGTGAATTCAAGATTAAGTACCTCTACCGCAGTAGCTCCTTTTGGAACCGTAACTCCAGAGAGACTATCTCCCATTTCAACAGTCAAAGTAGCGTCGCTTGCAGGAGCTTCTGACTCGACACAAGATGCTGAATCAGCATCCCACTCATAACCTGTGCTGCACTCTTCAGTAGCTACACAAGCCCCAGTGTCTGTATCCCAGTCATAACCGTCTGCACATTCGTCACCTTCTGTACCTTCTGTGTACCTTAGTGTCGGATTCTGTCCGTTATCAACCATTACAGCAGCCTCAGCACGATTGATGTCGCCTCCAACGCCGAATGAACCGTCGTCGTAGCCATCAAATATGGAGTTGTTGTAACCGGTCTCAACGTATGTGTAGAACCAGTTGCCTTCTGCCGCATCATTGAAGTGAGGAGCGTTTGTTAAGTCTTCCTCAAGAGCTGCGCCATTAACGACCATCTTAGCGAATGCTGAACGTGTAACGTTGTCGCCAGGTCCGAAGTTATTGCTATCTCCGTATCCGGAAACAATGCCCAATGCTGTTCCAGTGTCTACATAAGGGTAGTACCATGCGTCTGCATCTACGTCATCGTAGTCTGCGACACCATAGTCTCCTACCTCTGCGAAAGCTTCTACTACCAATTTGATAGCTTCTGCCCTGTTTAGTGTATCGCCAGGTCTATACGTGTCAACGTCGTCAGCCACAATGCCTTGTGCTACGAGAGCTTCTACAGCTTCGTACCACCAGTCGTCTTCTGCTGTGTCTGAGAACGTTTGTGCGTTAGCAATGCCTGCAAAACTCATAGTAGCGAGTAGTGCCAACATGCTTAACCCTGCGATGGATTTGCGAAGTGATCGCAAACTCAATGAGATATCCATACGATTTTTCTCGGTTAAGTAATATTTTGTGTGAATTTATAGATATATATAAAGTTGGTTGTTGTATCCAAACTTTTCCTATAAAGAAAGTTTTTTTATTGTCGCGCCCGGTTTTCAAAGAACTTAAATGTATGTAAAGCGTTCTGTTCGTAAAGTTATTGTAGGCCTATACGCCTCATCTATTACTTTTAACTCTTGTTTCGTGCACTATGTTTCATATGTAGTGATGACAGGTTTTCTTTTTGTTTTATTGGTTTATCTTTTTGCTTTTCTTGCAGGCGTCTACCAGTGTACAATTTATGGTTTTGCTTGCATTCTTCTTGCTCCTGCTATTGCCTTCCTTTGCTTCGGCTTTGGTAGTCCCAACGGGACTCGAACCCGTGTTTCCGCCGTGAGAGGGCGATGTCCTAGACCACTAGACGATGGGACCATAGGTACTTGCGTGATCTTGCAGTGGCCGCTGGTGCAGATTTGGGTTTTAAGAGAACATTACTGGCCTTGCAGCCTCGTCTTAAGACTTAGGAACCTAACAGGTTTTATAAACCTTGAAGATCTTAATCAGGTTTCGAACCTATTTCAACCCTTTTCGGCTTATACAAGCCTTTGCTCGCATGTGCGCGCCTATACATTCGTGATGCTTGACGGCGATTTATCATTGATATTGCGCCTATACAGACTACTTTTACAGGTTTAAATTGTGCGTTAGCTATGAGCAGGCGTAGGACGACTGATTATCCACCATCAAAATCGCCTGTTTTTACATGCTATTTCCTCGACTATTCGATTTTGAACCTTTTTTGAACAGCTTTTGCACACCTTTTCAACGTTTAGCCTATTCACCATTTTTTCGACTAACTGACGCCTATTCATAATGACTATCCGACCGAGACGATTACTCCTGTAAAAACGCCCGAATTTACCGCTTTGGCCTACTTGTTTTAAGTCGTCTTTACTCCTGCCCTAAATATGTTTTAGTAGTATCTCGCTGTGCAAAAGTCGTTAAAAACTTGTAAGTTTCGTGGCTATAGTGGTATTTTCCATAAGCTATGAAGGATTTATATGGAATTTTAGGCGTATCCAGGGATGCTTCCGATGCCGATATCAAGAAGGCTTACAGAAGGCTTGCCCAAAAACATCATCCCGATACCAATAAAGGTGATAAGGACTCCGAGTCTAAGTTCAAAGAGGTTAATCAAGCCTATGAGGTCTTATCCGACAAACAGAAACGATCTCAGTATGATCAGTTTGGTGGTGCTGGTCCCGAAGCAAGTGGCGGGTTTGATTATGGAAATTTCCAACAAGGTTTTGATTTTGGAGGAGGTGGATTTGCAGATATATTTGAGACTTTTTTTGGTGGAGGCATGCGAGGACAAGGAAGGTCGGGACCAAGGTCATTTCGTGGCTCGGATATAGAATTTGAACTTAGTATTAAATTTGAAGAAGCTGTATTTGGCGTTGAGAAGACTTTGGAAATAGCGAAATCCGAGACATGCGGCAAATGCAAAGGCAATGGAGCTGAGCCGGGCTCTAAAATCGTGAGTTGTTCTCATTGCAATGGCAGTGGACAAGTTAGATCTGTTAAGCAAACCATACTTGGGCAAGTGGCTACATCCAGGATTTGTGATCAATGCCAAGGTGAAGGCCGTATCCCTGAAAAAAAATGTACTGAATGTCATGGAGCTATGCGCACTCGCCAGAAATCGAAAGTTACAGTCAAGATTCCCGCAGGTATTGACGATGGATCTATTGTGAAGCTTTCCGGCAAAGGCGAGGCTGGCGTCAATGGTGGTGGCTACGGAGACCTGTATTTGCACATCAGGGTTCTTTCGCATAATCAATTCGTCAGAGACCGCACCGACATAAGATCTATTTACGAGTTAGACCTTTTACAGGCCGTTTTGGGCGACAAAATCAAGGTCCCGACAGTACATGGCGACGTTGAATTAAAAATCCCTGCAGGGACTCAAAATGGAGAAGTTTTTACTCTGAAAGGATACGGCATTACCCCTGTCAGCAGTGGGCACAGCGGCAATCACTTGGTTAAGATACATATCAAAGTGCCGAAAAAACTTTCATCAAAAGAAAAGGATCTTTATAAGCAACTTGCATCTGAAAAAGGATTGGAGCTTAATGAACAAACTGGGATTCTCAGGAAAATAGTTGGTAATTTGTAGTATTTGCGGTTGTGTTAACCATTTAAATGTAATAGGATTTTAGTTGAAATAAAAATCAATATATGGATATTCGGCTCTCTTGGGATCTCTTCATAATTGTCTTTTTCTCGGTTATCATCGCGTACAGCTTTATAATAGGGAAAGACAAGACTCTCAAGGTTATTATAGGTACTTATCTCGCAATCCTGACCGCCGACGGTCTCGGCAATTTGTTTGAGCAGTATTTGCTGCCTTCTATACCTTCCTTAGCAGGACCCGAGGGAGGCCAAGCTCTGATACTAATGAAAATCCTTGTGTTTATCGCCGTTATCGTCCTGATCACTGTGAAAGGCGGGTTTTCCGTCGATGTACTGTCCGACAAGACTGCCGGCACTCGTATGTTGGCTACTTTTGTATTTGGAGTGCTTAACGCCGGGCTAATAGTAAGCACCATACTGGTGTTCATATCGGGATTTTCGTTTGTTAACGGGTTCTATGGCATGATGTCTGTAACCAGCCTATATCAGGAATCAGACTTGGTAAGGATGATGGTTGATAATTACAACGTTTGGTTCTCTTTACCTGCTATCGCATTCACCGGAGTAAGCGTGATGGAATCTGGAATGGAGTGAGGTTTTTTCTTAAAAGTGCTTGCTTATATGAAGTAATATGCATAAAATGGCTCTGCTTTTTTCCTGAAAAGCTTGGGTCAGTAGCTCAGTCGGTAGAGCAGCAGCCTTTTAAGCTGATGGTCCCGGGTTCAAATCCCGGCTGACCCACCATTATTTAGTAGGTAGTTTGTAGTAGGTAGTTGCTGAGAACTTGTGAGGCGCGCATGGTTCTTCCCTTCATAGAGCCGCGAACCTACTATTGACTAGTCGCGTTTTTTTTGCTAAAAATTGTCTACTCAAAGCACTTATACACATGGTTAATCAATTGATTACAATTACAGAAGCGGCAGACCTGATAGATAAGTCTATTCAGACGATTAGGCGCCTTATCAAAGGTGGCAAGGTTAAATACAGAAGGAAGAAAACTCCGCAAGGTTTTAACTATATGATTGATAAGACCAGTTTGATGGAGGTTTTTGATATGGCTCCTCAGCAAGAACAACCTTCCTCCTTTCAGAAACCTGAGACACAAGAGCCTATGCGCGAAAGCGCTACTCAGTCGGCCCAAGAGCCTCCCCGTCAGCAACAGCCTATACATGAACCTTATCGTGACGAGTCTACCTATTGTGTAGATACCGAGCCGGCAATATACATTCTTGAGTCGGAAGATTACATGCCTCATGACATAACGGATGAAATAGAGCCAGCCGAGGAGCCTACTTTCGAGACTACCGAGCGTGTCGAGCGTTACGCGGCAACAAGTCAGGACGCTGGCAATCAAACAGCGGCTATTATAGATAAGCTGCTTGATCAGCAACGTATTGATAAAGAGAAACTTTATCAGGTATTGGAAGCTTATCAAAAACGTGTTTTGGTACTTGAAGATCAAATCAAACAAATCCAAGCGCCAAAGAAGAGCTGGTGGGCGTTTTGGAAATAGGCACGGTCAGTAGTCAGTAGTCAGTAGTCAGTAGTCAGTAGTCAGTAGTCAGTAGTCAGTAGTCAGTAGTCAGTAGTCAG
>MNZJ01000041.1 GCA_001873565.1 Candidatus Peregrinibacteria bacterium CG2_30_44_17
ATTCCCACACACACCTTCTTCAAAGTTAACTCCACTTCTTTCGTAAAAACCTTCCTCCTGCATTTAGCAGGACAAACCAAGTGGTACAATATCATATTCTTGTTATGGCTTTTGTAAATGTGTTCGCTCACGCGAACATCTTACACCCGTAGCAAGCTACGGGGAATTCTTTCGATTAAATTCTACTTAAAAAACCCATACCATTCCCTAATCCCTAAACGCTAAGTCCTAAATCCTAACCATCAACTCTTCGTATCTTTCCTCTTATGCGCTATGTGTTTCCTGCAGCTGTTGCAATACTTATTCTTTTCTTTCATAGCCTCTTCCTGCCCACGCTTATTATAAGTAGTGATATAGTTGGCTTTGTTACACTCCGTGCAATACCATGTACAAAATGTGTTTTTTCCTCTGGCCATATTTTATAATTGAAATTAAATTCTACCGCTCAAGCTCCATATGATGTAAGCGCCTGCTGATTTTAGCGGAAAACCGGCTTCTGTCAAAGGTATTTATTGGATTTAAGGCAAAACGGCTATAAACTCTACACACAAATTATTCCAACCTATCTCGCGCGAAGCGCTCCATCCCTACACCCTATCCACTATGCTAAGAAACCTCACCATATCGATCCTAATATCCTCTATCCTAGTATTCCCGCTAGCCTTTGCCGACAACGCAATACCGGAATTAACGGAAGGGGAAGAGGCAATACAGTTCTCGGTGTTTACGCGTGAGACATGCAGCCATTGCCAAGAGTTGGAGGAGTTTTTATCAAACGATTTCGATGTAGAAGGGGTACAAGCCAAGCTTTATCACCTTGAAGAGGACGACACATACGAGCTGTTTACAGAATTTTGCGACGAAAACGGACTTGTAAGGGCAACACCGACAATATTGATCGGCGACACGATAGTTCAGGGATTTCAGGACGCCGATTCCACAGGCGCATATATAATGGAACTCGCTTCGGCAATGACGGAGAGCAGCTATTTTGAAGATTACGAAAGCGGAAACATCGAAGGATCAGACGAAGTGGTAGTACATCTGCCACTACTTGGAACCGTCGACTTAAAAGAGTATTCCATAGGCATTCTCGCGGTCGTTCTAGGCTTTGTTGACGGATTCAATCCATGCGCGATGTGGGTACTTATCATGTTCATAACCCTGCTTTCTCAGTCGGGCAATAAGCGCAAAATGTTCGAACTGGCTGGGATTTTCGTTCTGGCGGAGACGATCATGTACTACATGATTCTGAACGTATGGTACAAAACATGGGATTTTGTAAAACTTGACGAGATCATTACGCCAATCATAGGAGTTATATCCATAGGAGCGGGCGCATACTTCCTATATGAATTTTTCGCCAACAAAGACAATACATGCCAAGTCACCTCGCTTGGACACAAGAACAAGATCAAAAAACGCATTGAGGAACTTGTAAGCTCCCCTCTGTCGATTGGCATATTCTTTTCAACATTATTCCTCGCATTATCGGTAAACGTCATCGAATTCGCATGCTCTATCGGCATTCCGCAGGCATTCACTAAGATCCTCGACCTTAACGACCTCAGCTGGGTCTTAAGACAAGTTTACGTCATCATCTACACATTCTTCTACATGGTTGATGACTTCATAGTTTTTGCCATAGCGCTATGGAGTTTCGAACACCTGCACCTTACTACAAAATACACACGCTACTGCCTCATTATAGGAGGAGTTATAATGCTGATCCTCGGCTACTTCTTCATCTTCGACCCGAGCAAATTGGTGCTGTAGAGCCAAGCAAGACACATCTCATCGAGTGTCAACGACTGCGAGAAGGAGCAGTAATTCCTCTTCCGTGAATACTTTGCCTATAACCGACATGAGTTTTTTTGTGATTATGGCGAGGATATCTGCAGCGATACATATTTGTCGAGGCCGTACATGCTAGGCCGAGCAAATAAGTAAACGAAGCCATAGCGAGACCTCACCAACATAAGTTTTTTTAACCTTTTGAGCGACTTTGGCGATCAGACACTGGAGCGAAAAAGGTTTAAAAAAAACTACAGCATGAACAAATACAAATAAATCGCCGATATCAGAATTCCCAATAACATCATCGGGAATGCGTATTTCAAGTACTGAAAAAATGTGATTTTGATACCGTTGTGTTCGGCAAGACCAATAACAACGAGATTACAACTGGCTCCTATTATAGTTCCGCTTCCTCCGATACATGCTCCAAGTGCAAGTGCCCAAAATAGTGGATCCGTACCGACTTCCGTAAGCACTCCGATATTTTGGATAATCGGAATCATCGTTGTTGCAAAAGGAATATTATCGATAAATGCGGAGAAAATTGCGGACACAAGAAGCATAATAATAGCCAAAAGACCCAGATTATCACCGGTTGCGTCAACTATCGCATGAGCCAAAACATCGACAACTCCTGTAACTTCGAGAGCACCAATCAGTATGAACAGCCCTACAAAGAAGAAAATTATCGACCAATTAACGTAATCCTTAAAAGCCTCTTCGGGCTTAATCCCTGTAATAAGCAACAAAAACATGGCTCCGGCCATAGCAATAGGGCCATTATCCAGAGACAATTGATTTTTGAATATAAGAGCAAGTACAACTACAAAAAGTACTGAAAGACCTTTTACCATCAGCGATCTGTCTTGAATAAAACTCTCGCCCTGCAAATCCTCAAGACAAACATCGGCCTTGGACTTAAGCTCATCACCAAAATACAAGATAGCAAGGAGGGCAACAACGATAGCAACGACGATGACAACCGGCCCAAGATTGGAAACAATTTTTGCAAAAGAGAATCCGGCCTTACTCGCAATAATGATATTCGTCATGTCTCCAAGTGGAGTAGCGGTACCTCCGATATTAGACATAAGAATTTCGGTCATCAAAAAAGGCACGGGGTTGAGCTTAAACCTGAGACAAATAGCCAGGAATATCGGTGTCATAACCATCACAGCAGTCACATTACTAATGAATGCTGTGATCAGAGCGGTAAAAAGCATGAGAAGAAAAAACACCTTCTTCATGTCGCATTTAGCATAAGCGACAAGCCTCATCGCGACATGCGTAAAAACGCCTGATTTGTTCGTAACTTGCACAATAATCATCATCCCGATTATGAGACCGATCACATTAAAATCTACAAAATCAATGGCATGCGAAAACTGCGTATCGTAATTTTGATCAACATAAATTTTGAACAAAAACAGTAACAAGCTGCCGAGCATGACGACAACGGTCTTGTTCACCTTCTCGGAAACTATAAGCATGTATACAAACAGAAAAACAACGATCGCGACAAGAGCTGCAAAAGAAAACATGTGTATGTTACTTTTTAAAATGTTGGATTAGAGCATCCTTGATATGCCGTCGGTTAACAACACCAACGAGCTTTCCCCCTTTATCAACAACGGGGAGCCTGTAGTTCTCTGTGGCAAGACTTCTCGCCACGATTTCAACCAGCCTCATATTGCTTTTAAAAACAGGCTTCTCGGCATCCATAAATGTCGAGACCTTCGATTTTTTCTTCTCTTCGCACAAATGTATAAAAGTTCCCGCAGGAGCCGTCTTGGCCAAAATAGGATTTTCCTTCATATACGGTGGCACAACAAAGTTAACAAGCTCGGCAATTGTAACCATACCGAGATATTTCTCGTCAGCATCAACGACATAGACACCATTGGTATCATGTTTTTCCATGACAAGAAGGACATCAAGCCACGTGGCCTCAGGCCCAACAGTAACAAAATGGGTCTCCAGTAAGTCTTTTATTAGCATAGCGGTGTATACATAAACTAATTATGGTAGAGGTATACTCTCGAGATTTATAAAGCACAAGGGAAATAAAAGAATTTTTGCCAAAACAATATTGCCCTACAACACAACAAACTTTTAAAAACGTCACTACGAAGGCATTTAACAGGATTGACCCCCCGGGAAAAGCGGAGGTAGTATCGAATCACAACAACATTACAATGTAATTTCTTTAAATCAAATCCCATATGACAGCAGGACAAGGAACTCAAATCACACCATCTATAGAACATGACGATGCAAAAGATTTTATAGACGTTCAAGCTACTCCGAACAGAAATCTGATCGAAAAGATGAAAACGTTCTTAGCGGGAACGAGGATTTTTTCAGGAGTCCCTGATGCAGACTTGACCCTGTTAGCGCAGTCATCTCAAGCCGAAACTATCAATCAAGGAGAAGTCCTGTTTGACCCGGAACATCCGGAAACGAGCAAGCTGCTTATTGCGGTAGAGACGCTACGAGTCAAGGTAAACGACACAACAGATGCAATAATACCGCAAGACGCGCCACTCGGAGAGTTCAACTTCTTGGAAGGAATGACAGAAGGGGTGCAAATGCCACCATCAGCGAAGATAACAGCAATGAACACTGTACCGGTAATAAGATTCCACGAGAAGCTAAGCACCCTCGGACTATCTGAGCAAGGCATAGCTCAAATCTTAATCAACATCCTTGGGAACGCTCCATACTTAGAAGCAACAGACGGAATCCTTGACGATTTAAATGCGTCAGACACAGCCGCAACAATAGCGGGGGACCGAATACCTAATTTCCTATACGAAAACCAACTCAATATCCAAACGGCGACGACGGGGACGGAATTACAGTATGAAGATGGGAAATTCCTATTCATCAAGAGTGGCACAGTTGAGATACAAAGCCATGAAGGAACCGTACTCGGCAAGCTCACGGGACCGTGCTTTGCACAAGAACAGTGGGCTCTTGCCAGCCACTTTCACATGCAAAAAGAGTTAGATAGAAGGGCCGCTCAAGAATCATCAGTAGGGGTAGGTCACTCAACGAAAGGAACAATAGACACATCGGGACTCAAACCAAATATACGGATCGTCGCGACCAGCAGAGTAGAATACGCCTACACGGAAATACAAAGAATAAGCGAGGATGAGCCGGATAATATGTCGGACCAGATAGACGTGCTACAAGCACTTGTTGAGTCTTATTATCGCAAAACTCGGGGTGCAAACAACGCACTCAGAGATGCTAATGAAAAACACAAAGCAGCGGAAACGTTGGCAAAGCCGCAATCCACCATCAGAACAGCTGTCGCACGGTGGTTACGTGGTGTGGCGGACAGTTTGGCATCATAGCCACCCTCCTCCTACCGCCGTCGAAGTAAACAACCATGTCGAACATAGGCAGTAGTCCGAGCCTATGAACAGATGCAATGACAGTCTTGTCTTTGTAGCGGCGAAATATCTCTTCAAAAATCGCACGCTCGTTTTTCATATCCACGCTACTGGTAGGCTCATCCATAAGTAGAATATCGCTTTTCTCACCTGCAAGAAGACCGCGTGCAAGAGCAAGACGCTGCTTTTCACCACCACTTAGATTTACGCCTTTTTCGGCTATATCGGTATTGAGCCCGTCAGGGAGCTTGCCGAGAACACGCTCAAACCGCGCTACCTTGAGCATCTCTTTTACCTTCTTTGTAGGCACAGGGACTCCCATTGCGACATTGTACCTGATAGTATTTTCAAAAATCTCGGGATCCTGTGGCATCAAAGTCGTCATATCGGCAAGATGAGCAATTCCGTATTTCATTTTTTCACCATCAATATAAACATCACCCAGCCCGGCCTTGTAGATTCCGCGAAGCAGTCCAAGAACCGTACTCTTGCCGCATCCACTCTCTCCAACAAAGGCTATTTTGGCGCCACGAGGGATTTCCAAATCGATATTCTTGATCTGATGTTTCTCTCTCTTCTCATCTTCATATGTAAAATGGAGCCCTTTGATTCGTATTTCCTTCCAATTAGCGACAGGCTGCGCCGTAACAGGATTTTTCAAACGCTCATAATCATGAAAAATATTTTCACTACTGAAGACGGCGGCATCGTATTCCACAATCTGGCTATACCTCCACGCGAATTGATAGAAATGATGACCGATACGATCCATGTATGCGTAGATTGTATAAAGCGTTCCGATAACAATCTCCTGACCTATAGAGATCGCGTGTAAAATTTCCCACGCAACGACACCAACAGTCATAATAGTTACGAGCAGCGTCACATTCGCCCACTTGCACTCGTTGAGAATCACATTTCTTTTATACAGCTTAAAAGGCTCAAAACTTCTTCGCACATATTCGGAAACTGCGTTGTTAGAGAACCGCATCGTAAGGACAGTAAAAACGTTCGAGATATAGTCAAACGCGGTAGCCATAATCTTGTTATAGAAGAGATTTAACTGCCTGTACTGCTTGGAGAGAAAAATATCAAAGGCAACAACCATAGAAAAAGAGACAACCGTAGTAATGCAAGCAACAACACCGATATAAGGTTTTATGAGGATGAGCATAACAAAAGCCCCAGGTAGCGCCACGACTATTTCCACAAAAGAAAAAATCTCCTCGGAAAAGCTATAGAGGGACCTACTCGCCCGTTTGAACTTGTCGATGTTTTTGCCGGAATGA
The DNA here is from genome assembly GCA_001873565.1 of Candidatus Peregrinibacteria bacterium CG2_30_44_17. Classification (GTDB taxonomy): domain Bacteria; phylum Patescibacteriota; class Gracilibacteria; order UBA1369; family UBA12470; genus CG2-30-44-17. Next base: position 6,488 of record MNZJ01000041.1, read on the forward strand.
TGCGCCCTGTGCCACTCAACGGGAAGACCGAAGAGCGCCTGTAGTGCAGTCTCATCATACTTAACCTGAATTCGATAAGCTGTGATACGCTCAAGTACACGCGAAATGCCATGAAAAATCCAAAAAACTCCAGGGATAGCGGCAAGAACAATCAAGTAGACGACAACTTGACGTCGCAGATCTACGGGATTCTCCTGAATAACCGCAAGAATTTTACCGAAAAAATAAGGCTCAAAAAGTATTACAACATTCGCAGTAATCGACATAATCAAGAATAGCACCATCGTACCTCTATACCCTTTGGCATATTTCCACGAATTTTTCAGCATTGATGTGACTGGATTGCGCACGATGAACCGAAGTTATTATTACTATTTGGCTACCGAGCCTATCATGAAAAAACATGCGAGGCAACAAAAAAGAGCCGATGGCAACCTACCCGCATCGGCTCTATTAAGCACAAACCAAAAATTACTCAGCATCAATCGGAGTAGAATTATCAGTCCACTCTATAGTCTTCCAATCTTCAGGCGCATTTATACTGCCGGACCAATACTCATCGGTTTTGCCTGTGTCCAACGAGACAACATAGACTGTCTGAAGTGCGGCACCTTCCGTGACAACAGAAAAAGCAAGCTTATCACCTCCTGGAGAGAACTTGCCATCTCCTGCCTGCCAATAAATCGCATCAACTGGATAGGCCACTGCTACAACCTCGTCATCCGCGATAGGATCAAGGTAAGCAACCATGTTTCCCTCAATAGTACCGGCAAAAGAAACAACATACTCCTCACCAACAGATACATCGGTAGCAAAATCTCCCTCGAAGAAAACTTGAGTCATTTCATTTGTCTCCAAGTCTATCTTGTACAGCTCATAAGCTCCTCCGTAATAAATAGCACCTCCAAGCCCTGTAGGATTAACTTCGATATAAGCATTCTTCATGCCGACTTCAAAAACAGAGTAGGAATAGCCATCAGCAGGAGCCTCTTTCTCTATAGTGCCGACGGCGACACCATTCCGTAGTACTGATATCGTAAAAGACCCATCCTCGGCAATAACCTCATCAAACCCAAACTCGGAAGAACTGAGAACCGTAGCCTGTCCATCGGAAGAATCTTCTGGGACGACTACAACAGGGATTTCTTCCTGATCAACCGAGCTACACCCAGCAAAAGAAAGTACGAACAGGAACAGGACCACGAACAGTGGAAGTTTTGTACGCATATATTTTTTAAAAAAATTAAAGACTTTCAATCGAGACGAGCACAAATCTACTCTTTCCATGCAAAGAAGCAATGGAATGTTTTTATATTTACAAAAGCCCCTTGAATTGACGATAAGCATTACGACAACCTTGTAACGTATAAGGAGGGTAGTTTCGCATCACTTCGCAGGATTGCAAATACTTGGACAAGAGATGCTGAATTGTTGGCATACTGGCTTCCATATGGCTTGGGGGTAAGGAATAAAAGCCAGATGTACACCGATCAATTTACATAGAAAATGGAGCTGCGAATGGGAATTGAACCCATGACCTCCGCCTTACCATGGCGGCGCTCTACCAACTGAGCTATCGCAGCATATTGAGGCCGAAGACCTCTCCCATCAGGTTAGTACCCTTGGGATGGTAACAAATTTTGATTTAATGCCTTATGTTAGCCACAGTAGCGTTTTCAGCCCGAGAGGACACCCCTCCCTTACCATGGGAGTGCTCTACCACTGAGCTATGGTGGCTAATTTTACTGCTTAAACCTCCTCTCTTGCTCTCTGTCTCTTGCTCTCTATAATAAGCCCGACAAGTTTACTAAAAACCGCAATGACCTTCAAGAAGATTCTAACACATATCGTAATTCCTGTTTTCATAGTAGCGGCGATTCTGGCTGGATATTATATTTTTGGCAAAATTCGCGCGGCGCAAATTTACGAAGAAACTCACAGCACCATTGAGGAAGCGGTACCAGAAAAATCCGTAGAAACACCGGAACCGACTACAAACTACGAACTACAAACTACCACAGTCAACCTCCCGATAGAATTCTACTCACAAGCTCCTTTCGCAGACTGGGGCATGCCGTATCAAGAAGCTTGCGAGGAAGCGAGCCTGATCCTCGCACACAATTACGTTTCGGGTATATCGATGTCAAAAGAGGAGTTCAACCAAGAAATACTTCGTATGGTTCAGTGGGAGATAGAATATTTCGGATCTTACGAACACACTACAGTCGATCAGACAGCAGAGATGCTCTCGGAGTTTTATGGATTTACAAACTGGAAAATTTTAGAGGAGGTAACAGCCGAAGACCTCAAAACAGAACTTCGCAGTGGCAACCCAGTAGTTGCGCCTTTTGCGGGACGCATGCTCGGCAACCCCAATTTCACTGGCGAAGGCCCTTACTACCACATGCTTGTCATTAAGGGATTTGATGAGAATCACTTCATCACTAACGATGTCGGCACTCGTCTCGGCGAGAACTATCAATACACGGAAGGCGTCCTCCTGAGCGCCTTGCACGACTGGCACAATACGGATATAGCTAATCTCGGCGAGAAAAAAGTTTTGGTTTTGACGAAATAAGACCCCTCAACGAGGCAACCAGAAGCCCTACCTGAACAGCAAGTCCTATAGAGAACGACGCAGGTATCGCATAGACGCCGATTTCGGCGACAAGGAGCTGCGATGACCCGACAATGACAAGTATGGACGTAATATGGATGAGCGACGGCCTAAGCGTGTTTTTTAGCGCATAATGCGCCCTTGCAAGTAGATGCATGAGGCTCTCAAGCGGGATCGAAATACAATAAATCATCAGCATCGACGCGGTAAGTGCTACAGCCGTATCATCAAAAGCTCCGCCGCCAAGCAGTAGCCGAATAATGTAAGGAGCGGCGATGGCCAATCCGATTGCAGAAACTCCTGTAGCGACAACAATTCGGAATCCTTTCGTCGTCGTAACTTTTTTGAACTCAGCCATCTCTCCATCGGCAGCGAGGTGCGAAAGTTTGGAAAAAGCCGCCAAAGCAATCGCAATTCCAATGAGAGAGACGGGGACACTCTGGAAATTCCTCGAAAAACTATATATTGTCACGCTTCCCTCGGGTAAGTCGGAAGCAAGCCGTACAAACCATATAAGCAGTAGTTGCCACGCCGCAAGCTGCGCCATTTTCGGCAGCATAAGCCGAAAAGTCTCCTTAAGATTCTCGTCTATAGAGAAATTCATCCTAAACCTCAGCCCGTACTTGTAAGTAGGAATAAGCCTCACGAGAATATGCAGAAAAACTCCAATAAGAGTACCGCAAACGAGTCCTGCGATACCAAAATTCGGCACTAGAACAAGCACCCCAAAAATAATACCGATATTGTAAAAAACCGGAGCAAGCCCATACCACAGAAACCCTCGTATACTTATGAGAACAGCGCCAAAAGTATTACTAATCGTAAAGAGTATCGGCGAAATCAGCATCATTCTGGTAAGAAGGATATATTGAGCCTTCTGCTCGGCATCAAAACCGGGCACAAGAAAATCGACAATCCACGGCAAAGAGATAGCAAACAAAACGGAAGCAACTACAAGAACCCCTACTCCATAAGATAGAATTTGATTCATATAAACATTCGATTTTTTTAGCGACTTCTCATCAAGCTCGGTAAAAATCGGCACAAAAGCCGCCAAAATCGCCCCCGTCACAAACACAGCCAAAAACAAATCGGGAATCGTAAAAGACGCGTTATAAACATCGAGCACAGACCCCGCCCCAAACCGATAAGCGAAGATTTTATCGCGCAGTAGTCCAAAAAAATACGACATCCCCGACGTCAACATCAACGCAAGCGAGGTATGCAGAAGAAGGTTCTTCACTCCTCCTGCCTCATCATGCTTTCTCCTGAATTTGAGGATAATACGTCTAAACATCGCAAACAACTTTACCACAAAAAGAGCCCCAGCGAGCAAGCAAACTCTAAGTTTTTTGTGATTGTATTGAGCGATCTTGAAACGTCGAGCAAAGCGAGACTTTCACGGAAGCGAAAGACAATACAAAAAACTACCCCAAGATGCCGCGAGCCTCAAAAACACAGAATCCTGGGGGAACCAGGTGGGCCTCCTCATCTTAAGACCACGGTCCTAAGAGATATTGGAACCCCATAAATCTTGTAGTCGAGTTTGTGTTACAAAGGTCTCGCGAACATCCCAGAAAGTAATTTACACTATACTCCCTATAAGTTTTAAAATCAAATAAGACTATAAGCGCCCACCCGTTGAGCAATTGGCGATCGCGGCAATTTTGCAACTGACCTCTCCTGACTTCTTATCCGCTATGTAATCGCCAGTATCCCCGTACTCACCACAACGTACAGATACGAAATCACGTACCACAGAACCGAAACACCCAAGATTTTGCTAATCAAAAAAATATCAACAACCACAAAGACCATGAAATACCGAGGACCATGATAAAGAAAATTCCTATACTCTCTCTGGTATCTATCAGGGACGAAAAAACCTACAACCTTAGACCCATCAAGCGGCGGGAAAGGAAGCAGATTAAAAAGACAAAGCACGATCGATAGATAAAAAATCGCTCCGGCAAGACTCCACGCCACGAAGATCATCCCTCCCTGCTCGACAGGCAAGTATTTATAAGGCAAGGCGGCGGCAAAAGCCAAAACAAGATTAGCAATAGGCCCTGCAGCAGCCGTAATAGCGTTATCTCTTACGGGATGCTGAAAATTCCTCGGGTCAACAGGAACGGGCTTCCCCCACCCCAATCCAACCATAAAAAGAAGCACCGTACCAAGAAAATCAAGATGCTTAAGCGGATTCAAGCTGATTCTCCCATTATATTTCGCCGTCGGGTCTCCGAGATAATTCGCAGTCCACGCATGAGCAAACTCATGGAAAGTCAGGACGATCACAAGTGCCGGTATAAAATAAAGGTAGTTATTCATAATTTTGGCTTGCCAAGCGGGTTATCACATATTAAACTCTCACTGCTCCAAGAGGAGACAGAACCAATTCTACAGTTTCGCGAAGCGAAACTCCACACCAAAACTATACCCTATACCCTACACCCTATACCCTATGTCTAGAAGATGTGAACAATGCGGAAAAGGACCGGCAACCGGTCACAGCGTCAGCCACTCAAACCGCAAGACAAACCGAAGATTCCTACCGAACCTTGTGGTAAAGAGGTTTTTCGACCCAATCAAACAGATTTTCAAGAAGAGAAAGATCTGCACGAGGTGCCTACGAACTATGAGGAAGAACACAAAAGTCTAGATTTTACCGAAAGAACAGAAGTACAAAAGCGCGGCCAATGTCGTGCTTTTTTTTACGCAGCCTCGAAGACAAATTTAACATCCTCTTTTTTGTCAGGATGATCCGGATCCGGTCTCTGTTCGACTCTTTCAAACTCACTGTTGTTTCGCTGTGCAACCAAATAAGTCAAAAAATCGACGATCCTATCACTAGTCATATCAACAGCCGCGCTCTCATCCTCTTCCGAAACACCAGGTACATCCGAACTAGAACTCATAGTAAGATTGTATCCGCCGTTAGACAATGGCGTTAGTCTGTCAAACTGCAATGGAATATCAATTCCTTTATCAACAGAAATTTTGAATTTTTTGCCATTAATCATCACTCTCTGACGGTCTAGAATAACAGTATCGCCATTAGGCAATATAAATCTTGCGATTTTGCCACTAGCAAAATCGACAGTTTCCTTAGGACAACGCTTAAAAGGCCCTGCCGGCTCTGGCGCTGGTTCGAGCTCAGAAGCAGATACGGGAGTATCAACCGCAGTACTACCAGAAGCTCCTGTATCACCAGATGCTACAGGGTTTGCAGTATCGCCTGTATCAGAAACCGGAGCGGGCGCCTGCGTAGCAGAAACAGATTCAAGCTGATCTAAATAATCAATCAAACTGGTTCCCGAAGGAACAGTCAAAACCCGCTTCCCCGTCAAATAAGCATCTAAATCGTCAGCCTTTTTAATACCATACGTTTGATCAGTCAAAGCCGGATCGGTCTCTTCAACTTTAATACCAGCTGGTAATTTGCCTCCGGCAATCAAAGAATCAACATGCGCCTGGTACTGTTGCTGTAAAGCAACTCGAGCCTGTTCCAAAGACTGCTGTCGTTGATCAGCAGACGAGGTATCCAAGTTAAACAACTGATCCTTGTACATATAGTAGAATATAGTCAAAATCCCTGCTACCAAAGGCCCTACTCCAAGCTTCTCTTGCGCTACTTTATACGGACCCTTCTCTTGTATCTCCTTGATAATATCTTCGGGGATTACGGAAGCTGCAGACCCAGCTGCGGCTCCAGTTCCAGCCCCAGCACCTACTCCACTTGAGTCTCCAGACGCAGCATCCAACTGGTCAGCCTGATCAGCAATAGCTTCCGCAGCTTTCGCATCATCTTCCGCCGCCACTGCAGCTTGATCTTGGGCCTGAGTAACAGCCTCGCCGCTATCTTCAGGCGCGACTTTAGTACCATCGGTAACAGGCTCTTCTTGATCATTATCTTCGGGAGGCGCGGAACCGCCTTCGGGAGGCGCTGCTTCCGGCAAATCTTTCCACACGAATCTGTTCTCAAAAAACCTCATATAGATGTAGTTTTATCCATAAATTATACCAGAAATACCTGGCAAAAGCCAGCTGCCTGCGGTATAACATGCAAGAAAAACGGGGAGAGGTCGCATAGTGGCTTAGTGCGCTCGCTTGGAAAGCGGGTAGACTCGCAAGGGTCTCGGGGGTTCGAATCCCCCCCTCTCCGCCAAGAATCACATTTCGAAAAATCAAGGTTGAAAGCCAGCCCCGCCGTCGCTCGGAAACCTCGCCACCCCGCAAAAAAGTTTTCTTCACAATTTTTAATTTGCGCGCGCCGATTTTTTTCTTCTAAAAGGAAAAGAAAACTTTTGTGCGGGGTTCTGCTCTTAACGAGCAGGACGGCGGGGCTGTCCGCTTTTTGTATTCGCTCGGGCGTGGCGGAATTCCCCCCAAACCCCCCTTCCGCCACGCCCTCGCTGGGACGATTCTTTTTTTCGGCGGAATTTGAGGTTGTGCCAATTTCATTGGCGCGCCACCTTATTTATTTTCTGGTTTCCTCATTATAAACAAATATTTAAAGCCTCTCAAATAAAAATTATACTGCCTTGCTCTATTGTGCCAAACTCCTGTGTTTGATGTTTGATTATGCCTTGTTAAGCAAACAATATCCATTGGCTCAAAATGTTTTTCCAATCTTTGCCACATCAGAAATCCAACAGCCGTAAATTTCTTTTTAATCCATTGATCAGCAATAACCCAACCCATAACTTTTCCGGGTTTCAAAATTCGGCTCTATAGCATTTAGTGTGGTGGATAAATCAAAAATAGTGGTAAAATTA
>MNZJ01000030.1 GCA_001873565.1 Candidatus Peregrinibacteria bacterium CG2_30_44_17
TACGGAGATACGATAGCTAGTGATGATACTACCGAGGAGGACAATACGACGGATCTTGTTACTTACACTTATTCGTCAACCGTAGCAGACACGTTGAAAGATGATGTGGCCGCAGAAAACATCACTATCGTATCCGAGCCTGATACCACAAGTGATACTCGCGATTTTGACACAATCGACATAGATAATGATGGATATGTCCTTCTTAATAACAATCTGTCGGTTTATATTTATCTTCTTGACGAAGCTGGTGACCGAGTATCAAAGCCTGCGTTCCAAGGAAGCATCGACCTTACGCTAAGCAATGCATCTGTTGGCAGACTTGGCATTGATCATATTGAGGCTGATGATTTTTCTAACGGCTATTATCAATTCGTATTCTCGCCTGAAACCGAAGGCGACACTACTCTGACATTGGCACTCGAGGATTACGAAGCAAGCACAAGCATCTCTGTAATCAAGGAGCTTAAATCTGCAAATGGTTTTGCAGTTGAACACGATGGCTCTTTTGTAATCGGCGTTCCGGAAACTATTACCCTTAGGGCTGTTGATATAGATGGCAATTTCACACCTGCTTACAATGTTAACGGGGAGGTTGACCTACTATTAACATACGGTAAGGGATATTTTGCACCTACAGAGCTTTTGAAGGTAGATTTCGAGTATGGTGTTGCGACTGTGGATTTTATTTCGACATCTTCCGAAGATGTTATTATAAAGGCTAGAAACGGCGCAATAGTCGGCTTTAGTAACCTAATTAGAGGAGTTTTATTTGACGACGTAGATGATGACAATTCTTATTACACTGCAATTAAATACCTTCGTGAGACGGATGTTATTAGTGGATATGCTGATGGCACTTTTAAGCCTGATCAAACTGTCTCAAGAGTCGAAGCTCTTAAGATGATTTTCGAAGCTCTTGATACCGAGCTTGCTGATGGATCAAAGTTGACTTTTCCTGACGTAGAAAAAGGCCAGTGGTATACAGATTATGTCGCAACTGCAAAAACTCTCGGCATCGTAGACGGATACCCTGACGGGACATTCCGTCCTGCTGATCCCGTGAACAAAGTTGAACTTATCAAGATGGTACTTAATGCAGCTGATATTGATGTTGACCCTGTCGTCATCGGAGATCCATATAACGACGTCGATAACTTGGACTGGTTTGCCGCTTACGCCAACCACGCCAAGGAGACCAACATCACTACCTCCTCAGGAAGCAAATTCTATCCTGACGAAGACATGACGCGTGGAGAGGTCGCAGAAACCATATACAGGCTGCTTGCTATCAAGCATAATCACGTTACGACTTACTCCACCATGCTATCTATGGAGTAGTGACGAGTCCTTGTCTTTGATCTTCCGATAGCTTAGAATCTTTTTGCATAGTTTTTTTTAAAAACAAACATCGTATGAAAAACAAAAAGATTATATTCTTTGTGATTCTCGCCTTATTGATAGCTGTATTCGCTTTTAGGCCAAGTCCTGCTGGTAGCGAAGTTATTTGTGTCGATGCCGATGGTGATGGCGTACTCAACGTACTGGCCGATGGGACCGGAGAGTGTGCGACTATTCAAGATGCCATAGATAGCACCGAAGATGGTGGCTCTATCCAACTTGGAGATGGAACTTATCAAGAGACTGTTAATGTATCAGGGACTTATCTCTCGATAACAGGCAACGTTGACGACCCTTCCATGGTTGTTATCGATGCTAATTACGAAGGCAGAGCTTTTTACTTCGACAATGCCGAAGGAGGTATTTCAGAGCTTAGCGGTATGACGATTATCAATGGCCGTGGAGCTCCCGGTGGAGCGATCTATGTTTATACGGCAGCTTTAACAGTATCCGATTGCGTATTTTACAATCATGACAGTACGAACGCTGGAGGAGCTATCAATTTCTATAATCTTACAGGAGACAGCCTAATCGAAACTTCCAGATTCTATTCGAATAATGGTGTTTATGGTGGAGCTATTGCGGCTTCTTATCTTGGTGATTCCGGTGGGTTGACGATTGCCAACAATCTATTCCATGACAATACGGCTACCGAGGGAGGAGGAGCTGTCTACGCAGGGCTACAAGCTTATCCTGTGATTTATAATAATACTTTCGCTTACAACACAGCCGATACGGACGGAGGTGGTGTTTATATTTACGAAGATAACAGTGCTCTTTCTATTAAGAACAATATTTTTTATGACAACGAGGCTAATGACGACAATGCAAGCCATGATGGTGGCGGCTTGTATATACGTGCCGCCCTATCCGATGGCGTTGTTGATTACAATGCTTTCTATATAAACACACCGCATAACGTGTATACCTCCGGCAGCGCGAAAGCTCCCGAAGCTATCGGCGCAAGCAATATGTCTGTTAATCCTATGTTCACCGACGTTTCCATTGACGACTATACGCTTCTCGTCAGCAGCCCTATGATCGATGCTGGAGAAGACTTAAGCAGCGACTTCGTCCTCGCTGACATTGTCGGGAACAGCAGACCGCAAGGAGATGCTTATGACATTGGCGCATACGAATATATAGTCGCCGTTGTAGAGGAGACTCCCGCCGAGGAGACTCCTGAAGAGACCACAGATGAAGGAATTACTGACGAACCGACTGACGAGGAAGCTCCTGATGAGAGTGTCACTTCTTCCTGTGGCGATTTCCCCGATGTAGATGAGGCTGATTTCACCGATGAGCAGTGTGGCGCGATTTCATGGGTTCAAACCAATAACATTTTCACAGGAGGAGACGTGACCGGCGAATTAGCTCCTGCCGAGCCAATCAATAGAGCCGAAACGACCAAGGTTCTCGTGCAGTCTTTTTTCATCGAAACCGATGATGCCATCTCCACTTACGAAGATACGGAAGACGGCGAGTGGTACACTCCTTATATTATGGCCGCAACACGGGAAGGAATCGTTGCCGGCTATGGCGATGGCAACTTCTACCCTTCTCAAACTGTCAATAAAGTCGAGATGCTTAAGATAATTCTTGAGACCGCTAATATTGATCTTAGCGGAGTAGACATAGATCGTGAACTTTTCAGCGATATACCCATAACGGAAGAGACGGAATGGTATAGGCCTTACGCTTACTATGCTTATGACATGGGTCTTGTCGACGCAATCGAAGGAGGTGAATTCGGTCCCGCCGATGATATCTTGAGAGAAGACGTTATCTTGGTGCTTTATAGGCTCTATGGAGCCGGACTTTGGGCTATCCAATAGTCCTTAAAAAATCGCACTCGCAGCACCCACCAGTCCAAAGCCGCAGATCAGCAGTCCTGCTCCTTTGTCGATCAAACGCAGATGTTTTTCTCTGATTCTAGACTTAAAGATTGCCGTGACTGAGCTTAGTAATAGCCACCAAGTGCTCGATCCTAACAAGACTCCTATTACGAGTACGCTACTATCGATATAATCACCTCCTGTCGTGCTGAGGCCAACGCTGGCGAAGACTGCAGTAAAAATCGCTATAGTCATCGGGCTTGTGACTGTTATTAGTAGTGCCTCAAGATAGCTTCTAAACAAGCTTCCTTCTATTGCGTCAGATTTTTTTATTACAGTCTTGGTAGCCATTGTTTTGATTCCAAGATACAACATGAATCCTCCTCCTATTAGTTGGATCAGTGATGAGTAGCTTGTCAGAAGACCGGTGATCAATGTCAGGCCAAACCCTGCAATGAATCCATATATCGTGTCTGCTGTTGCAGCCCCCATACCTGTCACAAAACCTGCCATCCTGCCTTTTTCTATTGTACGCGAGATACATAGCAGACCTATCGGCCCTACCGGAGCCGCTACAGAGAAACCGACAATGAATCCTTTGATCAGAAATAATGATGTCATATGAAAATTTGGTTAAATATAAAAAAAAACGCCCTTCTTGGGAGGACGCTTTGCAGATGATATGAAGTAATATATTTATGCACGCAAGACGTCCAGCCCAATGACTTGGCTTTGATTGTTTTGGACGTTATTTTGTGTGCGCAGCATCATAATGACCGAACTATACAGGTCAAGAGCCGCGCTTGTCAAATCGAAGATACGTTTTATAATCACCGATGGTACCCGAGACAGGACTTGAACCTGTGACCTTCGCCTTAGAAGGGCGCTGCTCTATCCACTGAGCTACTCGGGCATGGATATTTTTCTTTCCTTGTTATTTTATCATTTTTTGCAGAGGCATTCTATGTTTTCTTGTCTTATTCCGCAATGATTTATTGACTGAAGTGTATCATCGCGCCGTACATGTCCAAAACCTCAGGATGCAAATATATGTAATACTCCAGTCCTATTGCGATACTGTTGTTGACTATGTGGAAGAAAATTCCCGGATATAGGCTTCCTGATTTGTAAAACATCCAGTTAAGTACCAGCCCCAAAAGAAACAATGGCATAAAGACCTGGAATTCCAAATGTATACCTGCGAAAACAGCTGCCGATGCAATAAAAGCGAGCCATTTAGGCCACGCCTTAAGCATTGTCTGAAAAACGAATCCCCTGAAGAACACTTCCTCAATCAGAGGCGCTATTATGGCAATGATTGCTATAACTACGATTGCCCATACTTTTTGATCTCCAAAAAAGTCCATATGAGACTCCTGCTGGCCGAACCCCGGCAACTCAATGTTGTACGAGATTGTTATCTGCATCACTACCATCATTATCGAGATATAGGCCAAATATCCAAGTCCGACGATTTTTAATATATTCTTCCATCCTACCCTCTTAAATCCGAAATCCCGGATTGCAACGCCCCGTATCTTCATCATTGCCAGAAGTGGAATCGCGAAAATCAGAGTCTGTATCAAGTAGATTACCAAAAAAACCAACCCTCCGAAGCTTTCATCGTCCATCTGAGCGAAATACTCTATATTCCCCAGAAAGAGCTGTCCCAGTATGACAAGAGCTGCAACCGATAGAAATACCCATACCAAGTCCCATATTTTGAAGAAGACTTTTTTATTCATCTTGTGGAATTTTACGTTGTTTTAAGGTATTTTGAAAGCACGAACCTCCTACGTACTATATCAATGGCAATCGTTTCAAAGAAATCTCAACAGCAAGACGACCGAATAATCGCATCGAGTAGCACTGAAGACAAAGATGCCAACGAATTTTCACTCAGACCAAAGAGTATGTCCGAGTACATAGGTCAGTCAGAGGTGAAGAAGAATTTATCTGTATTTATAGAGGCTGCAAAGAAGAGAGGAGATCCTCTTGAACATGTTCTGTTCCATGGGCCTCCGGGTCTTGGAAAAACTACGCTGGCAAATATTTTGTCCAAAGAGATGAACGTCAACATCAAGACAACAGCGGGTCCCGCTCTTGAGAAACAGGGTGATTTGGCAGCAATTCTAACCAATCTAAAACCTAATGATATTCTATTCATAGACGAGATACATCGTCTCAAAGCACCTGTTGAGGAGATTTTGTACAGTGCTATGGAGGATTTTTGTCTCGACATCGTTATCGGCAAGGGCCCTGCAGCCAGATCTATGAGGCTGAGCCTGCCTAAATTCACACTTGTAGGAGCTACTACAAAACTCAGTATGCTCTCTTCTCCTTTACGTGATAGATTCGGCAATCTGATTAAACTTGAGTTTTATAAGGAAGATGAAATAGAACAAATACTTGAGAGATCGTCCGCTATATTCGGTCTTACGATAAACGACGACGCTTGCGTCAGGCTTGCTCAATCATCCAGACGTACCCCGAGAATTGCGAATCGACTTCTCAAACGAGTCCGTGATTTTGCAACAGTTTATGGAGATAGTGACACAATTAACTCTGCGATTGTCGAACAGGCTTTGGCTGCGCTTGGAGTAGACCAACTTGGACTTGATAATACAGACAGGCAGATTCTTCATACTATAGCTGACAAGTTCCGTGGTGGTCCCGTCGGTTTAAATACTATTGCAGCGGCTACCAATGAAGAGCAAAATACCGTCGAAGATATTTATGAACCTTATTTGCTTCAACTCGGTTTTTTGGAACGCACTCCACGTGGACGCGTTGTTACAGATCGAGCTTACAAGCATCTGGGTCTTGTAGCGCCTTCTCAGCAGACTATGTTAATCGCTGAAAATCAATAAAAAAATAACTTACACACGGATTATGAAAAAAATAGCTTTTGTACTGCTCGTTTCCATATTGGTACTTCCTCTTAATGGATGTTTCGGCAGCGGAGAAGATTCCGCCGAAGTCTCTTATGAAGAATACATCGGTGTCCTCAAGTCTCTTGGTGGAATCAAGGTGAGTCAGAATGCGACTCACATACTTCAAACTGATGAAGGCGATATTTTGTACGTTTATAGCGACGTTTATGACCTTGATGATGAAGAGTATTTGGGCAACAAGATTCAGATCAGTGGAGAGGTTACAGAGGCAAGTGAGAAAGGCAAGGACGTGGTAAATATTATGGAGATTAGCATCATTGAGGAAATAGCCGACGAATCCGGTGACATCACAATCGAAACTTATTCTAGCAAAGATCTTGGGTTCTCATGGGACGTCATGAGTAACTGGGAAGTCGAGGAAGGTGACGGATATGCGCTGTTTACGTTGCCTATGTATGAGGCTGAGGAAGACGAGGAAGATAAGACTTACGAAACGAGCACCACGATGGAGCTTAGTCCCGTTAGCGATCTTGATAACGATTATTTTGTGGTTAAGGTCTTCACTATGGAGACCGAAATGGAACTTGCCGAATGGTTGGCTGAATATTCGCCTCAAACAGCTGCGATTGCCGTAGCGAGCAGCGTCGGAGAGGACTCTCTCAGCAGCCTAAAGGTTGTATCGGAGCTTGAGGACGTTGAGACATACTATGTTTATCGCACAGGTGACGTTGTTTACGAAGTATCTCATCATAATTTCGACATAGACAACAGGACTTATTTTAGGAATCTCTTCTACGATTCTCTCTATACTTTCAAGGTCATACCGCTAGATGGATCTGCAGATACGACTGATGAATCCGAAGATTCTGCCGACGATGAGAGTTCCGAAAAAAATTACGACGAAGCTATATCGTACATAGAGGCATCTGTTTCGGAAATCGTTGCCGGTGCTGACGGTGTGTCTCAGTATGAATTTGTTGATCCTTACTATGTATATGTTAACTATGTTGACGGTTCAGATGAAGGCAGAGTACTTCTGAAATATGGTATTGGACCGGGTTTTGATTATGAGGTTTTGGCAACTTTCAGATCCGGCACATACACCGACTGGGAACTTTCATCTGGTACAGACGCAGCTTCAGGCCTGCCTAAAGCTTTGATCAAGGCCGGTGACACTACCGCAATAGATATTATGGAAGGCTACAGATACTTCGAAAGCGGCCCCTACGAATTCACCATTCAATACCCTGCAGGATGGTATTATAGTGGTGGCGGTGGTCATTACAGCTTCAGCGACAGCGCTGACGGAGACGAGCTTATTGGACTTGATGTCTTGGATTTCAGTATTGCAGTCTCCAGTGGAAGCTCTATAGACCTTGCTAATGGCAAAGATGGCAAAACTATCAGCAGCGGCAATGTACAAGGTGTGTACGCAGAGAGAGATGACAATAGCGCTTATTATCTCGAAGGTACCAGCGAGTATTACGATATCATCGTAAATATGGCCGGTAGCATTGTTGATTAGTAATAGAGTTAGGAATCACCAGAGAATACAATGGACTAGACTTATGTAAAGGGATTGATTTCTGTGTTGAGAAGCAAGGACACAAACCTGATAACATCAAGGCAATACTCAATACTAGTATTAATATTGGCAAGGACAAGCCATGGAGGTTTGTTATTGACTGACCACTGCTATCACTCTATACTTGTGAGTGCTAATGCAGTGCTTTGAACTACACGACATTCCGTCCTCTCGCGCAAATCCATATGCGTGATCCCCTCCTTGAAAAATGATATAATTTATCAACGTTTCGAACTTTTACCCACTTAAAATACTAACAAAATGGCTGACACGAATAAATTCGATAAGTTTACAAAAGAAGCTAAGCAAGCTCTCATCGTAGCGCAGGAAGTTTCGAAAGACATGAAGAGCGAATATACAGGCACAGAACATATCCTTATGGGTATTTTGAGCCAAACCAACTCTCTTGGAGCTGCCGTACTAATGAATTTTGGCGTATCTCTTGAGAATGTAAATCTTGTACTCAAGACTGTTGGTCGCGCCAAAAAAGTTACCCACGGCGCAGGAGTGAAAGGTCCCGGAGGTATATCTCTTAGCGGTTTTTCCAAAAAAGCTATCGAGGACGCAGTGAAATTCGCGTCTGAGTTTGGACATATGTTTGTTGGTACGGAACACCTGCTTTTCTCTCTCGTTTCACAAGAGAATACCGCAGCAACCGTCATATTGGAGAACATGAAGATCAACCCCGAAGACGTAAAAAACGAGCTTCTTACCGCTTTTGAAACTATTAAAGGTGGTAGTGGCGCTATGGGCATGCAGGGAGCTTCTGGCAACCCGCTTGAGATGCTGCTTGGTGGACTTCAAAATGTTATGGTTGGACAACAGAAAGAAGCCCCTTACAAGAAGAAAAAAGGCGGATCAAAAACTCCAGCCTTGGATTATTTTACAACAGACCTTACCGATCAGTGTAGAAAAGGCGAACTCGATCCTATTATAGGGCGAGATATGGAGATTGAGAGGGCTATCAGTATTTTGCAACGCAAGACCAAGAACAATCCTGTTATTATAGGAGAACCCGGCGTTGGGAAAACTGCCATCGTGGAAGGTCTAGCGCAAGCTATCGTGACTGAGAATGTACCTACTAATATGTTAGATAAGAGACTCCTCTCTCTACAGATGTCTTCTGTAGTTGCCGGCACAAAATACAGAGGTGAATTCGAGGAAAGATTTAAGCAGATAGTTGATGAGGCTATGTCTGTTAACAATGTAATACTCTTCATAGACGAACTACATACCGTCGTGGGAGCCGGCTCTGCCGAAGGCAGTCTGGATGCTGCGAATATCCTTAAACCCGCCCTATCACGCGGCAAATTGCAGATGATCGGTGCGACTACTACCAATGAGTATCGTAAGAATGTCGAAAAAGATGCAGCCCTTGAACGTCGCTTCCAACCAATTCAGGTTGATGAGCCATCAGAGGTTGACTGCGTCGCTATTCTAAAAGGCATTCGTCCATCATTCGAGGAACATCACAATCTCGTCATCACGGACGAAGCTATCGAAGCCGCTGTTTCTTTGTCCAAGAGGTACGTCAATGACCGCTTCTTGCCTGACAAAGCTATCGACCTTATTGACGAAGCATCTTCTCTCAAGGGAATGAAGACCAAGTCTGATACTAGTGAGATCAAAAAACTTTCCAAGAAGCTCGAAAAAGTTATCAAGGAGAAGGAAGAGTGTGTTTCGAGACAGGATTACGAAAAAGCTGCTGAACTTAGATCTGAAGAGATCAAATTAATTAAGGGAATGGAGGCTGTAAGGCAGGTCAAGGTGCCAAAAGAGCTCAGAGGAAAAATCGAGACAGATGATATAGCCCATGTTATCGGCAAAATGACCGGAATTCCTGCTACAAAACTTGTTAAGACGGATACTGACAGGCTTATGAAGCTTGAAGAGTTCCTACACAAGAGGATTGTAGGCCAAGAAGGCGCCATCAAAGCTGTTGCCACCTCTATCAGACGGTCAAGGACAGGTGTTTCTAATCCAAATAGGCCTATTGGTTCTTTTATATTCTTAGGACCTACAGGCGTTGGTAAAACAGAACTTGTCAAAGCACTTGCTTCCGAGGTTTATAACGACGAGAACGCACTGATTAAGATCGATATGAGTGAGTTCATGGAACGCCACAATACCTCAAGACTTGTCGGCGCAACTGCCGGATATGTCGGATACGAGGAAGGCGGACAACTTACAGAGGCTGTACGTCGTAAACCTTATAGCGTCGTACTCTTTGATGAAATTGAGAAAGCTCACAACGAAGTTTTCAATCTTCTGCTTCAAATTCTTGAAGATGGAGTTCTAACAGACAGCAAAGGACGCAAGGTTGACTTCAAAAACACTATCATCGTAATGACTTCCAATATAGGAGCTGACCAACTTACGGAACGTGCTGCGCCTATTGGATTTAGCCTGGAAGCCGATGAGCTCGAGAAGGCTGAAGAAGCTTATGACCAGAAGCGCACTCAGGTGCTTGAAGAGCTTAAGAAGCATTTCCGTCCTGAGTTTTTGAATCGTGTAGACAAAGTCGTTGTATTTGACCCACTTACACATGCCAATATCAAGGATATCGTCTCGATGCAGATTGAGGATTTGCAAAAGAGGCTCAAAGACAAGAATATTACTATCAAACTTACTTCTACTGGACTCGATAATCTTGCCAAGCTGAGTTATGACCCGGAATATGGGGCTAGACCTGTCAGACGTCAGATCCAGGATAGAGTCGAAGATCCATTGGCTCAAGGCATTCTCGAAGGCAAATTCCCTGAAGGCTGCACAGTCAAGGTCACAAAAGACGGAGACAACATCAAACTTGCCGTGGAGAAGAGCTCCAATAAATAAAGTCTCAACTTCTAAAAAGGTTTGACTTATACACTCCTGTTTACCTATAATGCACCCGCTTTTTTCGTATGTGGACACATAAGTGCAATAGAGCGCATACGAATGAAAAGTTTTTATCCCTTAACTCTCTATTGCGTACAGACTGTATGAACTATGTATACGACGAATCCAATGTCATTTCTATGGAGGATCTTTTGAAAGATTCCCCTGAGATGATATTCCCTATTCCAGGAAGACTTATTGATGGAACTGTTATTAGCGTCTCCAAGAGCAGAATCATGCTTGATATCGGAGGTGTTATTACCGGAATTATTACCGGAAGAGAAGTTAAAGACAGCCAGGATACTATCAAGGACATCAAG
This sequence comes from Candidatus Peregrinibacteria bacterium CG2_30_44_17, assembly GCA_001873565.1. Classification (GTDB taxonomy): domain Bacteria; phylum Patescibacteriota; class Gracilibacteria; order UBA1369; family UBA12470; genus CG2-30-44-17. Next base: position 10,913 of record MNZJ01000030.1, read on the forward strand.
GTTGGAGATGTTATTGCAGCCGCCGTTCTTGAGAACGAGAACGAGGATGGATACGCTATTCTTTCTCTAAGAAAAGCCAGCCAAGAGAAGAGTTGGAAAAAGTTCATTGATGCTTACGAAAACGATAACGTTATCGAGGTCAAACCTAATGAGGCTAACAAAGGAGGTCTGCTTCTTGAGATTGATGGTATCAAAGGTTTCATCCCAGTATCGCAACTTGCACCTCTGCACTATCCACGTGTCAACGGTGCTGACAGCTCGATGATCCTGCAGAAGCTACAGAAGCTTGTTGGTCAGCCTTTTGACTGTAAAGTTATAGGTATAGACAAGGAGAATGGGAAATTGATTCTTTCCGAGAAAGCCGCTCAATCTGATCAGCGTACCGCTTCTATGCAGAAACTTAAACCAGGACAAAAGGTCAAAGGAAAAATCAGTGGAGTTGTTAAGTTTGGTATATTCGTTGCTTTTGATGGTCTTGAAGGTCTTGTGCATATCTCCGAGATCGCTTGGGGGCATGTCAGCGACCCTTCTGATTATGGAAAAGTTGGTGATGAGGTTGAGGTACTCGTGATTGGCATCGAGAATGACAAGATCTCTCTAAGTATGAAAAGACTAGTGCCTGATCCATGGATCGATGCAGCCAAGAAGTTCAAGGCTGGAACTATTGTCGATGGTGAGATCACTCGTGTCGCTCAGTTCGGTGCTTTTATTAAGCTTAATGAAGAGATCAATGGTCTTATCCATATCTCTGAGATGCCGGAAGAAGGCGATCTATCCCCTGCAAATTTGACTATGGGACAGAAGGTTAAAGCTAAGATTATCGACGTCAACCTTGATGACCACAGGATCGGTCTTACTTTGGATCTTGAAGGGAAGAAAAAAGTAGAGAAGAAAGAAGAAGCAGCTGAAGAGACAGACAGCAAGAAGCAAACAGCAGACAAGGACGAAGCCACTGCGGAAGAGGCTACCGAAGTCAAAGAAGAGGTAGCTAAAGACTCCGAAGAGTAGGAATGTTATTAGGGTTTAGGACTTAGGATTTAGTAGGACTTAGTAAGGCACCGCTTGCAATACGAGGCGGTGTCTTTTTTACTGTATCCCGTACTTTTTACCGCCGTCATCTCCATAAATGACTAATTCGTCACCTCTTTCTGATCCATCCTCACTCTCGAGATCCATTTGTGCAATACACGTATCTCCATTTACCACTTCATAGCATCTTGCATGGACTTCATTTTGACCACTTACAACAGATCCACCCTCTAAACAATAAAAAGATCCAGGTGCTACTAATTGGAGATTATCAGCATCAGTCTCATCGAATACGCAAGTTACATCCATACTGCCATCCTCTCCTTCTCCCACGGCATGAACATTGATCGCATAACATTCCTGTCCATTATCATTGTTTGCTCCAAAAACATCATCCACAACCAACACAGAACCCGAGCTATAACTACTGCCGGTTTCGATACATGTCTGAGCCGCTTCATCTAGGCCATTCGGCGCATCTCCTGCACATCCTGCAAGACTTATAATAGCTGCCACTGTGGCAGATTTCCCAGTTAGTCCTTTTGCGCAACTTTCCATAATGTTGTCGTTATAATACACGCTAGGCATAATACCATTTTAACAATACTTGTCAATAGCGCTACTATCTGGTATAATTAACAGATATAAATAAAGTTATCTATGCGATCTTCTCATGAGGCACCTCAAAATCAAGATATTGCAGATTTTCTTTCTCAATTCCCTGAGAAAACAGATCTTCGAGATGCTGAAGTCATGCAAGGCGTCAGGACTGTGCTTGGAACACAAGGTTTTACTGGCATAACGATATCTCCCACTGCAATCACGGGTTATTTTGGTGGTCATGTTTTTACTCTGAGCCAAGATGCTGAAACTGGTGGCCTTGACACCGATTATGTTACTTCGGCATATGACAACGCCGTACATCATACAGGCGGCATACCTGTGGCGCATTTCAAAACAATGACATTTTGGGAATATTTGTGGGATTTGGGACGTATACTAAACAGATCCTTGGAATTAGAATCTAATGAGCGTTCGCATAATACCGATCATTCAGTCCACTCGCTACGACTGCTTGCCCTAGGAGAGACTACCGACCCGGTTTCTATGTATCTATTATCAAGTGGCGGCTCTGCATATTATCGTGATAGTTCTTTCGAACA
>MNZJ01000051.1 GCA_001873565.1 Candidatus Peregrinibacteria bacterium CG2_30_44_17
CATGATTGCAAAAATCACTACTCGTTGTCCTTTGTCTTCTGGAAGTCTCGCAGAGCTCGTCTTCCATGCGACTGCGGAACGCAAAATTCGCTACTATCTTGAGTCGCTCGATACAATCACAAAAAACTTAGAGTTCGTCGTCTCGCTAGGGCTTCGGCCTTTTGGGCCTGCAGAGCCGCTCATAGAAGAAACAAAAATCCTGATTTTTGGAGTTCGGAGGAGCTACGCATTGGATTTCTCGCTACTATATAAAAAAAAGGATAGAACTGCACACACTCTATCCTTTTTCAAATTGCTAATTGGCAATAATTATTGCTCTTCTCTTGGTCTAGCTTCGTTTACAATAAGGTTGCGCCCCATGAAATCTTTTTCATGTAGAGCTGATACAGCTTTGTCAGCCTCATCGTCATTGACGAATGTGACAAAACCGAATCCTTTGGAACGTCCAGAGAACTTGTCTTTAATGATGATAGCTTCTTCAACCTCGCCGAACTCTGCGAAGAGTCCTTTAAGATCGTCATCAGACGCGTTCCATGAGATGTTTCCGACAAATAGTTTCTTTGCCATTTTGTGTGGGGACTAAGTAATAATGTTTTCGAACTTTGTTTAACCTATGTTAATCGAACTGTGCACGTTGTACAAATTGACCTAAGAGAAACAGGAGCTCTTCGTTAAGTGTAGCAGCATAATCTAGTTTTGGAAAGCCCATTTTCGATGTTTTGTTATTTTGCAGAGGGGAAGCCTTTATGCTATAAATAAGGCACTGACCATTAAGCAAAGCTTATGCGTAGACGAAGGCGTCACAGCCAGAGGGAGTTTCTATGGCCTTTTATATTAATAATTTCTATAGGGCTGATCATTGTGCTGCTTGTGCAGCTTGTTTTTAGTTTCTTTGCTCAAAAGGAGTTAGAGATGAGGAATAAGGCGAATTTTTATATAGATCATGGTCGTGCTGAGATGATGGAGTGGGGAAGTGATGAGTTTCTCAAAGCTTATAACGGTGGAGTGATTCTAGGGGGAGATACAATTCAAACTAAAGCTGAAAGTAGGGGAGTCTTAGTTCTTTTTAATGGTACGGAAATACGTTTTGATGAAAGTACCGAGGTGACTGTTGAAACTCTTGAAAGTCACGGAGATGAAGATGAGCTGGCTCTCAACCTTCATAAAGGACAAATCTGGGTAAAGCAGGTGGTTGGTTCTAAAGGCACTGTGGACATCACTGTTAAAACAGGCAATATTGATGTTCACTCAGGAGTCGGTCAATACTCTGCTTCTGATAGGGGAGAGCAATCAGTACGTGTTTTTGAGGGTAGCGTTGATGCTTCGTTGGTTGAGAGGGACGGCAAAGATATTGTGATTGACGAGGTGAATGTTGGTGTTGGGCAGCAGATTTATATGAGTAGTGCTGATGTTGCAAGTCTTATTGAGAGAACAAATATGAACTTTTTGACAGCAGTCTCCGATAGTTTTAAGGATACGGATTTTTATAAATGGAATATGACTTATGAGTTTGAGGAGAGCAGTCAGGAGATCGAAGTTAGCCCTGACGAACAAGATGATACCTCAGGCGAAGTTAGTCCTGATGAAGAAGAGGATGATGATGCTTCTGAAGATACCGATCCTGAGCTTGCGCTAACTAATCCAGCTACCAATCCTTCTGTGCTTGATGGTGATCAGCTCTATATTACTGGAACAGTCACCGGTTATGCCTTGAAGGTCGTCGTTACCAGCTATTTACCTGATGGTAGTGAGGAGCCTTATCAGCTCTCTTTGTTCGAACCCGGTGATACCGATTGGAGTTACAATGCCGCTATCTATTATGAAAATCTCTACGTTGGCGAGAACAAGTTCGTTGTGACAGCTTATGATGCGTCTGGATACGAAGCTGATACTCTTACTGTTACGATCAATGTTGTTGGTGACGAAGAGGAATCAGAGGATTCGGAAGAAGTGCCGGTAGAAGAAGAGGATTCGGAAGAAGCTGCCGACTTAGCTTGTGGCAGCGTGACAACTCCTGTTGTTTCCACGGTCGGAGGAGAGACTTGGACTGATGCCATGTATGTGACGTCCGAAGGGTATGTTCGTATTTCCGGTACTGTCGAATGTGCCGACTTGATAGAGGTTAATGGCTATAAGCTGACTTTGTTTGAGTCAGGATCGACTTCTTGGAGTTACACCGCCGATCCGTCTTTTGGTAATCTTTTCGAAGGAGAGAATACGTACGAAGTTGTTGCTCTCGATGCCGCCGGCAACAGAAGTGAGCCTGCGTATTTTAGCATTAATTATACGGCTCCCGCGGTAGAGTAGGGCTCTTATATTCAATATTTATATTGACAATGTTTTTTTCGTAGCTACAATGTACTGGCTAACCGATACATTCGTATGACTACAAAGCAAGCACATTTAGATGACCTATTCAGGCTTTTTGCGAAGCCGAGGACGGCTAAAGAGAGCGAGAAACTCCTTAGGGATCTTCTGACTCCGCATGAGCTTGATCAGGTTGCTGAGCGTTTGCAGATTGTCAAAAGGCTCGTGAGTGGCATGTCTCAGCGTGATGTTAAGGATGATTTGGCCGTTAGTATCGAAAAAGTTACGCGAGGAGCTAAGGCTTGGCGTAGCAGCAAAGGTGGTTTCAAGCTGGCTTTCTAAAGCCTACTTGGAATTCCCGCCGAAAACCATTTGTCGACGTATGTCGATTTTTTTTAAATTTAATCTTATAAATCATGTTTGATCTTACGCTAAAAGCTATTAAAGAATTGTCTGGGAAAGGAAATTTTGTCTCCCTGACTACTGAAATTACATCTGATACTGACACGCCCATATCTATTTATCACAAGCTGTGTGAGAGGCAGTCTTACTCTTTCCTTCTGGAAAGTGCCGAGCAGGATGCGCGTATGGGACGATACTCTTTTATCGGGTTTGATCCTGTTTCCATACTTCGATTTGAAAACGGATCTGACTTAAGTCCCTTTGATGTTATTGAAAACGAGATGAAGAAATTTCGTATTGTTGATCTTGGGTCTCGGAGGCGGTTTGAATCGGGCTTTGTTGGATATTTCGCTTATGAAGCTATCCGCCATATTGAGAATGTATCCATTCCGCCAAACGAGTCTGCATCACATATCCCTGAGTCGGTTTTCTTTTTACCTCGTATTATGGTTGTTTTTGATCACTTGAAGCATACTTCCTATCTGCATTATGTGATGAGTCTTGATGGTGATATCGAGGCTAATTTCAGTCAGGCAGTGGAAAGCTGTGAGAATGTCCTTGATGCGCTTAAGAGGCCATCAGAGATTGCCGCATTTGACGAGTATAGTGATGTTTCCGAGCCTGTGTACGATTTGTATCCTAGTAAGGATGAGTATATCGCCGGAGTCCATGAGGCTAAGCATCTCATCGAAAATGGGGAGATATTTCAGGTCGTTTTGAGTCACAGTATGATTGCAAAGACGGACAAGACTCCTCTTGATCTTTATCGAGGCCTTAGGCGCAAAAATCCATCACCTTATATGTACTTCTTGAACTGTGATGATTTCTCTATAGTCGGGGCTTCGCCAGAAACACTTGTTCGCATAGAGGATGGTGATGTACTGCTGAGGCCTATAGCTGGGACGCGTCCACGTGGCGATAGTGACGAACAAGATAGGCGGTTTGCTGAGGAATTAAGAGCCGATCCCAAAGAATGTGCGGAACATATGATGCTTGTTGATTTGGGGCGTAACGATATTGGTCGTATTGCTCAGCCAGGCAGTGTGAAGGTGACTGAGATGATGTATATGCAGAAATTTTCGACAGTGATGCATATGGTTTCCGATGTTGTCGGGCGCGTGTCCGAAGGGCGGACGATGTTTGATGTTTTTAAGTCTTGTTTTCCTGCGGGGACTCTGAGTGGAGCACCTAAGATCCGTGCGGCTGAAATAATTTCTCGTTTGGAAGGTCGGCAGCGTGGCATTTACGGAGGGGCCATTGGGTATTTCGATTTCTCCGGCAATATGGATTTTGCAATTGCTATTCGCACCATGGTTTGTCGAGGCGATACGGTTTTTCTGCAGGCCGGTGCAGGTCTTGTATACGACTCTATTCCTCAGAAAGAACACGAAGAGTGCTTACATAAGGCGCAATCGTGTCTGGCAGTTTTATAGCGCTCCATTCACTAAACCCTATATCCTACACAAAATGAAAACTTTGATTCTGGACAATTACGATTCTTTTACTTTCAACCTGTATCAGTATGTTGCTGAGCTTTCGGGGAACCCTATTGTTAAGCGTAATGACGAGGTCACTCTTGATGAAATTCGCGAGATGTCTCCTACTCATATCATTATTTCTCCTGGTCCTGGTCATCCCGAAAGTACGCAAGATTTTGGGGTGTGTGCTTCTGTGATTGAGGAGCTTTCTATGAATATTCCGATCTTGGGTGTGTGTCTTGGTCACGAAGGTATTGCTTTGGCTTTTGGAGGGCGGATTTGCTCTGCTCCTGAGATTGTTCACGGGAAGGCGTCTGATATCAAGCGTATTGAATCTCATGAGTGCGTGTATCCTGATATTCTGAAGCGACTTCCCGGTATATTCCGAGCTATGAGATATCATTCTCTGATTATAGATAGTGGCTTTATTCCGGATGAACTCTCTGTGACTGCTGAGACTTTTGAAGATGGGCTTATTATGGGCGTTCAACATAAGACTTATCCGGTATATGGTGTGCAGTTCCATCCCGAGAGCATAGGTACCGAGACCGGTAAATATATCTTAAGAAATTTTCTCAATGTCTAAATTCCACAAAATGTTGAGTGGGAATATGCCTGATGCCGAGATCGAATCTCTTCTGACCGAAATGGCTGAGCGCGGTGAAACCACGCAAGAGATACTGGACTTGACTGTCGTTTTGCGGAATATGGTGATCCCTGTACAAGGGCATGAGGACGCGATTGATAATTGCGGTACCGGTGGTAGCGGTCTTGAAAGGATTAATACCTCTACGATTTCAGCTTTTATACTGGCAGGCGGCGGTGTCAAAGTTGCTAAACATGGTAATAGAGCTTCTTCAGGTAGATGTGGGAGTTTTGATGTTCTTGAAGCCGTTGGTGCGAGGATTGATCTTGATGCTGCGCATGTTGAGAAATGTCTTACAGAGACTTCTCTTGGGTTTATGTTTGCGCCGTTTTTTCATCCTGCGATGAAAAGAGTTTCCGCCGTAAGGAAGAAACTTGGATTCAGAACGATTTTTAATATAGTTGGGCCGCTGGTGAATCCTGCAGGTGTAAAGAAGCAGGTTATCGGCGTTTCGGATTCGCATATCGCTTTCAAGATTGCAAAAGTTCTGTCCGAGCTTGGTCACGAAAAAGCGCTTGTCGTTCATGGTTCTGACTCTCTTGATGAGATGACTGTGACGGGGATGAGTACTGTTATTGAAATTGAGGATGGAGTCCTTCGGAGGTATGAATTTACCCCGCGAAAGCTTTACAAGAGGATTGGTGGAGGTGGTGCTGGTGAAAATGCGAGAATTCTGCTTGGGGTTTTGAACGGATCTGTTCGTGGGGCGCAGCGCGATGTGGCTGTGCTCAATGCTGCTGCCGGATTTCTTGTCGCAGACAAAGTCTCCAATCTCGAGGATGGGGTCTTGTTTGCTGCCGAAGTTGTGGATTCCGGCAAGGCTAAGGTCAAATTTGATGAATACATCTCTCTAACTAACAGATAACATGGATATCCTCAGTACAATTGTGGCTTACAAGAAAATCGGTCTCCAAAACAGCAGTCGGCGCGGATGTTTTCGCGATGCTATCTCTGGTAAGGATCGAGTCTCACTTATCGCTGAGATCAAAAATGCTTCTCCGAGCGAGGGAGTTATATGCGACGATGTCGACCATTGTGAAATAGCATCTGTGTATGAGTATTCCGGTGCTTCCGCCATATCTGTTGTTACTGAGGAGAAGTTCTTTGGTGGTAGTCTTGATATGTTACGAGAAGTGCGCTTTGCAACCAAACTGCCTATTCTTAGGAAAGATTTTATTATTGATCAGCTGCAAATCTATGAATCGAAAATTGCCGGTGCTGACGCGATCCTTCTTATTGCTGCGATCCTTGATGATGAGCAACTGAGGTGTTTTCGTGAAATCGCCGAGGGGTTAGGTATGGACGTGCTTTGCGAGGTTCATGATGCGTGTGAGCTTGAGAGGTCACTCCGCTCAGGAGCGCGGATCATTGGTATTAACAATCGTGATCTTAGAACATTCTCTGTCGATATTGAGACAACTTTGAGTTTGCGTGTTCCGAATGATGTTGTTCTCGTTTCGGAAAGCGGAATACGCGACGCGATTGATGTTAGGCGGCTCAAAGGGACTGTCGATGCCGTGCTTGTCGGGACCGCAATTCTCAAAGCTGACAAGATGGCTGATAAGGTTCGTGATCTCTCGAGAGATAGGCCACTCTTAAAAGTGTGTGGCGTGCAGGATATGGAAACTGCTCGGTTTTGTGAAGATATCGGTGTCGATTTTATAGGTTTTAATTTTTACAAAGAAAGTCCGCGATATATTCCTCCTGCAAAGGCGCGTGAAATCATTAAGCATTTAGGTGATGGCATTAAGACTGTTGCGGTGTTTGTTCCTGAGGAAGACTTCTCTATTGCGCGCGACTTTGATTATATTCAAATACATGGTGCTAAACCTGTTATTCGTTGTGGAGTGCTTGAGTTCCCACTTTTTGATTTGCAAAAAGGAGTATCAGGTAAGATAGATCTTGATAGTGATTTCCCTTATCCATGTTTTGTTGCAGGTGGGCTGACTGCTAATGATGTCAGATATCTAAATGTTTTTGCTGTTGATGTTGCGAGAGGTGTTGAGACTAATGGGAAGAAGGATCTCAAAAAAATTGCCAAATTTCTTAAAAACTTATCGTTATGAAACCTGATAATGGTTATTTCGGTCAGTTCGGTGGGATGTTTATACCTGAGATTCTACACGAGGTCTTCCGTGATCTTGAAGCTGCGTATGAATCTCTTGATGCTGATTTCTATGCCGAATATAAGGCGGAGCTTTCATCTTTTTCTTGTAGGCCTACGCCACTGATGCTAGCTCGTAATCTGACCAGATATTTTGGTGGGCCAAAAATTTATATCAAGCGTGAAGATTTGAATCATACCGGTGCTCATAAGCTCAATAATGTTGTCGGGCAAGGACTGCTGGTCCAAAGAATTGGTAAGACGCGTGTGATCGCTGAGACCGGTGCAGGTCAGCATGGCATCGCTACTGCAACTATGGCTGCACGTTTTGGCTTTGATTGCACTATATATATGGGAGCTAAAGATGTTCTTCGCCAGAGGCCGAATGTTTTTTGGATGGAGAAGTTAGGTGCGAAGGTTGTCTCTGTGACTGATGGTGGTGGTATTTTGAAAGATGCTATCAATGCTGCGATGAAGGACCTTGTGACGAATTTCCAAAATACTCACTATGTGCTTGGTACTGCGTGTGGTCCTCATCCGTATCCACAGATGGTTGCTGATTTTCAGAACGTGATTGGAAAAGAAGCGCAAAGACAGATCCTTGAGTTGGAAAGTAGGCAACCTACTGCTGTTTATGCGTGTGTTGGTGGTGGCTCGAACGCGATCGGGATTTTTCAGGGCTTTTTGGATAGCGATGTTCAGCTCATAGGGGTTGAGGCTGGTGGTAAAGGTCTTAACACCGATAAGCACGCTGCTCGTTTGGCAGGTGGCGGTGCTTGCCCTGGGGTGGCGCAGGGTTATAAAACTTATTTTCTCCAGAATAGTGATGGGCAGCTTAGTGAAACTCATTCTATTGCTGCCGGGCTTGATTATGTCGGAGTGTCGCCAATCATGTCGCACTTGCATGATACCGGGCGTGTTCGGTTTGAGGCGGCGACGGACGATGATGTTATCGAAGCTCACAAGCTTGTAATGGAAAAAGAGGGTATCATACCCGCCCTCGAGTCTGCTCACGCTTTCGCGCAGGCTTTTAAGGAGATTTCACGTTATAGCGCTGATGATATAATTATCATTAATCAGTCGGGTAGGGGGGATAAGGATATTTTTACAATTGCCGATGCTTATCAGGATAAGGACTGGGAGGATTTTATTATTAAAAAAGCTGATTCCTATGCTCAAACTCGAAAAAAACATACGTAAGCTGCGCGAGAAAAAAGATATTCTGCTCATCTCTCATGCTGTTTTGGGATACCCTTCTTTTGCCGTATGTGAGGAATCTATCTGTAAGATGGCTGATGTCGGTGTCGATATTATTGAACTCCAAATACCTTTTTCCGATCCTCAGGCCGATGGGCCTTTCTTTACGGCGGCACAGCAGATATCTATTGATAGTGGGACAACTGTTGAGGATTGCTTCCGGTTTGCAGCAAATATTTGTTCTAAGTGTTCCTCTGTGAATTTTGTATTCATGACGTACTTCAATATTTTGTTTAAATACGGAGTGAGAGATTTTGTAAAAAAGGCTGCCGAGGTCGGCGTGAAGGGTATTATCGTTCCGGATTTGCCTATCGAGGAGGCGGCTCTCTATGTGGAGGCTTGTAGAGAGTATCAAGTCGCCTCTATCTTTATGTTTACACCGTTCACCTCTGACTCAAGAATGCGTGAGATCTCCAGTATGGCTTCCGGGTTCATATATTGTCAGGCTAGGTCTGGCATTACAGGTGTGCATACGAGATTTGATGCTTCTGTAGAGCGGTATATCGAGAGGTGTCGTGCTGCTACAGATTTGCCTCTTTCAATGGGATTTGGGATACAGGAAAAAGCAGATATCGATTTCTTGAAAGGGAAAGTCGATGTTGCGATTTGTTGTACGCAGGCGGTTAAGGTTCTTGCGAAAGATGGGGTAGACGCGATGGGGGATTTCCTGACTGGTCTAGTCAGCTGATGTGCTGAGCATCAATATGTCGTTTTTGTATTTCTTGAATCCGAGGCTCTCGTAAAGTTTACGCGCTCTTTTGTTGCTCGATGTTATTTCCAATTGTAAGGCCACAGCATTGGCGAATTTAATGTCTTTTAAATGTTTTATGAAGTTTGTTCCGATGCCTTGAGATCTATAAACTTCTTTTATATATAGTTCGTCTATGATGAGGACGTTACCACCGAATTCGTTGCTCCAGAAATTTGCCAATATGGAGTACCCGATGACATTAGGTCCGTTTTTCAAAACCATAATCGTTCCTTTGTCCGGATGCTTCTCAAATTCGTTTAGCGTGTTTGTGATTTTTTCCGTAGACATTGGCATGCCCGGCGGATCTTCTTTGTACAGAGCGTGGATCATATCCGTAATATCTTTGTAGTCCGACCTTCCGAATTGTTTGTATTGGATGTTCATATGTGCGTTATGTATTTTATCATTAGCCAAAAATGGCTGAAGCTTCCCATCATTACGAATACATGGAAGATCTCATGCATCCCTATCCATTTTGTCCGGTGTACTTTGTTGTCCAGTATGAAAAAGACGCAGCCCAGTGTATAAAATATGCCTCCTGTAACCAGCCACACCATGGCTGACGTATTGAGCCACTCCGAAATTGGCAGTATCGCAATTATTATGAGCCATCCCATTAGAAGGTATATGGACGCTGTAATGTGATTTTTCATCTTTATCCCTGTGATTTTCAAGACAAAACCTATAACCGCAAGTCCCCATATTATGCCAAAAAGGCTCCATCCCCATCCACGCTCGGGCAATGCCAGGCATATTGGAGTGTATGTTCCTGCTATAAGTACAAAAATCATCGCGTGATCCAGTCTTTGAAGCGTGCTCTTTGCGGGGGTCTGTTTCGATGCAAAATGGTAAACGAAGCTTGCGCCATAAAGCATGATTAAGCTTGTTCCGAAGATTGAGAACCCGACAATGTGACTTGCACTACTGTGCATTGCTCCGAATACCACCATCAAAACGAGTCCCGCTATCGATAGTAGCATCGCTATAAGGTGGGTGAGCGCGCTTAGTGGTTCATTATCTCTCTTTTTCATGCTGCAGTTATAGATGTCCCTATTGTATGCTCAACTCTATGAGCTGCCAACTACTATATGGTATCTGTTAATCTCGTTCCCTGTCTTTGGAGATATGATTGTGCTTTCTAATATGCCACCATTGCTAAGTATGATTTTGTTTGAGGCTATGTTTGTTACGTGGCAGGTTATCAGCAAGCGTTCTCCAGGGTGTGTTGCTTTGAGCTTATCAAGCAGGAGACTTAGGATGTTGGTTCCATGTCCTTTCTCTCGGTGTGAAGGGCTGATATCGTATCCGATATTGCCTCCAGCTATTCTTGTTAAGTCGCTTAGTTCGGGTCTGAACCTTGCTGTGCCAAGTATTGTGTCCGAGTCGTTCACGAGCCAGTATGTATGAGTCTCTGAGTATCCCGGCTGCAAGCCAATACCCTTTGACATATCATCTATTCTTTGCAGATAGTCTTCGAATGAGTCTTCATCTCTATTGAAATGTTTGGGGTAACTCAGTTCGTCGTGGTCGTCATAATCTTTGACCATTGAGTAGAACTGATCTTGATAATCCTTATGTGGCTTTATTAATCCGTATCTCATGTTTGTTTATGGAAATATACGAACAGACCCTGACTTGGCGTTTTCGTACCTTGTGCCTAGTTAATTTGACTGCGCTATTTTATCACTATGATTTGTTTTGTGAAGGCAGCGCGTTTTATTTGGCATTCAGACATTCTACAATTTGAGCATTGCCGAGAAAATAAGTTTCTTTATGTTTGGTTTTTAGACCGACTTTATCCAGATAGTGATCTAGTCCGATCTGCATAAAATCATCGTAGTATCTGCTCTCCCAGAGTTTGACGATGTTGCGGACGATTCGCGCTATGATCCTGTTTTTTGGTTTGTGATAGTCGACGATAATGATTTGTCCTTCTGATTTCGTTGCGCGCATCATCTCTTTAAGCACTAATATGCCTATTTCTTCCGGCATATCGTGAAGGCCGAAAGAGATTGAAGAGACATCGAAATATCCATCCGGGTGATGGATCTCTGTCGCGTCACCTTTGGAAAAACTGACGTCATACTCCTTTTTTACCTTCTTTTCCGCACGACTAAGCATATCTTCTGAGAGGTCTATTCCTGTAACAGAGTATCCTCGCTTGGCAAATGCAATTGCCTGAGCTCCCGTACCGCATGCGGTGTCAAGAATTCGCTTGTTTGCGCCTATCACTCTCTCGGCTGCTTTGCGTCTCAGCTTGGCAATCAAAATCGCCATATAGTCATAAACAGGTGCCCATTTCTTGAAGAATTTGGCGTTGTATGATGAGTGGTTTTGTTTGGTGGTCATCTATGCTTGGGTTTGTATTTCATTGTTGATTTGACTAATTGCATCTTGAAAAACTACATGCAAAACGGCAGTTTTAGCTGATGTTCCTGCGTGGCTATCATACTGCGAAAATTGTACACCGCGTAACGGTGCCTTTTCCACAACCTAAATCTGGTTGGTCTCCAAATATTTTTACAATATTTTTTGACCTTTGATCAGTCTCACAAGCACTACGATGATAGCTATCACGAGTAGAATGTGAATAAAACCTCCTATTGTGTAGGAAGTAATGATTCCGAGTAACCACAAAACGATGAGAACAATGGCGATAGTCCACAACATATGGTAGGGGATTAGAAATGAAAACTTTGAATTAAGGCAAGTTATCTGGAATCCTCTTTTTGAGAGTGGCTGCTTTTCATCATAGTTGATAATAGGAATTAGTGCAATTGTGGCTGGCAATTACTCTACTCAGTTGTTATGCCGTCAAATTCTGCGTCGTTGGCTTCCGCTTCTTTTTTGGTGGTACGTACGATACCGTCTTTGTGGTGAGCTGGAGAATAGATGGTATAAACCTTCAAATCCTCTGTATCCGATGTGTTAATGATATTATGCTCAGCTCCAGCGGGTATGACGACAGCTATACCGTCCCCAACTTCATATTTGTTACCATCAATGATGCATTCGCCATGCCCTTTCTCAAAGCGAAAGAACTGATCATTCTTTGAATGAGTCTCCATTCCGATTTCTTCATTGGGTTTTAAATTCATCAAAACCAGTTGGCTGTGTTCTGATGTATACAACACTTTGCGGAAATTTGTGTTTTCCAAAGTGTCCTTTTCAATGTTTGTTGTAAATCCTTTCATGAGTTTGATATGGTTAATTAGTGTTGCAATATTTTCTTGTTTATCTGATTATACACCAATTTTTGCTCTACTTAGTCACTACGCTTAAAGAGTGGAGGGAAATCTCCAAATACACTCTGTTAGCGTATGTATTTTTTTCGTTAGGGGTGAGTTTTGCGAGCGAAAACACCTTATTTCTTATGGCCAGATAATATATTTAAAAGCCATAAGTAGAAGTGCTATGGCAATAACTG
>MNZJ01000007.1:0-791 GCA_001873565.1 Candidatus Peregrinibacteria bacterium CG2_30_44_17
CTCTCCGTCCGTCAGATGTAAAATTTCTTTTGCGACTTCCGTTGCGGACTCATAATCACACTTCTCCATCATTTCCTTTGCTTTGGCTAGGCTCTCCTCGATAAAAGCTTTGTTGCTTTCTTTTCGACTCTTAAAAATCAACTTCTCAGCGTTCTTAATCTCCTTCACGAGTCCTTTGTGATCAGGAAATAAGATGTAAAGCTTCTGGTAAAACTTGTACAGTTTTTCGTACTGCTTCCCGGCTATTAGCTTTTTTTTGACGTCCGAGTGCAGTTGACTGTCTATATATCTTCTTTTGTCGCTTTTGACTAAGTCTTTAAGCTCCTGATCTCTCGGTGTCACGTTTTTCATTTCCTCCACTACGGCTACCGCTTCAAGCCATTTCTTTTCACGCTTAAGCTGTCTATGTTTTGCAAACCCGTTTCTCAAAAAATCTTTGAGCTCATTACGTTGTTTGTTGGCGATTTTTTTTGTTGCTTTAGCCACTATCGATGACAGCTTCCTGCTGGAAACTGACGCCTGAAGTTTCTTCCCCATTGTTGCCGCTTCTTCATACTTGCCGTTTCGGTATAAACTCTTGAGGATTCCTATATTTTTCTTGAGCAGGATGTCCTTCTCTTTCATTACGATCTGCTTGGCTTTGATCATGATTTTTGCCGCCTTCCTGTTCCTTGGGCTGACTTGCATAATCTCCTGACAAGCTCTTGCCGCATCCGCTGCATTACCTTCGCTTAGTAATTTTTCAGCGACTGCAAGTCCCCTCTCAACAAATTGCTTTATGTCTGTTTCAG
>MNZJ01000007.1:807-13032 GCA_001873565.1 Candidatus Peregrinibacteria bacterium CG2_30_44_17
CAGCCATTATTTCCTTTTGAGCTTGTTTATCAGCTTACTTTCTTCGTCATGCTGACGTCTTGCTCGCATAATTGCAATGTAAGTACCTGCAAGCCCTAGTACGAGTAGTAGTATGATCTGCATGTATGGCAACGAATCGCTTGTGCCAGCAGCATTTGTTGCTTGAGTGGCATCAGCGAAACCGTCTCCGGTCACTGTGAAATTAGCCATTACCACTTCTCCTTTTATTCCTGTTTCTTCGTCAACAGGGTAGAAATACACGCTGTGGTCACCCGGATCGTTATCCACTAACTCTCTTGGTATTTCGGCAACGTATTCACCTGTATTTAGATCCGCTACCAATACCGATGAGAATGTCATACTTTTCCATGTAGCATAAATAGTTGATCCCGGATTAGTCGTACCAATGAACTTATTGTCGGTCACGTTCTCCGTATCAACTGTGGCCTTATCCACTTCCACACTCTTATCTACTGTGACATCCATAGCCTTAGACACGTCCTTAGTATTTCCGTCCTCATTTACGATTGCCGCGAAAATCGCATACTCTCCATTATCGAGGTCTGCGTTCATAGGAACAGCGTATTGTCCGTTTTGGTCAACCTCCGCTTCATAAAGGCCTACAGGCTCTCCGTCCGCATTGGCTATCGTCACAACTACTGTTGTATTTGGTTCGCCGGTTCCTCTGATTATTGAGTTGCCGGAAGACAATACTTCGTCTTTGCTCAAGTTGGTTATACTGGCTTTTGTCAAATCCTCGGCCTGATCTACTTGATTTGGATTTGTTCCGTATGCCCATTCGTCAGCATCTGAGATCCCATCTCCATCAGTATCTGAAGCATTTGGATCTGTACCGTTTTGAGCTTCTTTGTAATCGGAGATTCCATCTCCATCGGTATCTGCTGATGGTTTATAAGTTTCTACATCTACGACCTCGGGCGCATCGCGTTTGGATGGATCTTTTTGGTTTATGGCTTCGTCGTAATCCGATACTCCATCTCCGTCAGTATCCCATGATACTGAGTCAGACCCTATTGCTATTTCCATTAAATCACTTAGTCCGTCTCCATCCGTATCTGAGTTGAGAGGGTCTGTACCTTGTCTGTACTCCTCTGCATTCGTAATGCCATCCTGATCCGTATCATCGTCTGCTTTCATCTCTTCGTCTCCAAGGTTCTTCTCTTCCCACCATGTCGGCATTCCATCACCATCGTCGTCGGAGACTATTTGCTCTACTATTTTCTGTACATCAGCTTTTATATCGTTCTTTTCGGCGATTTTTTCCGCAGCCTTGGTGTACTGTTTAACGGCTTCTTTTTGATCTGCTGTGTTTTGACCGTCTGGAACTATGCCACCTGTAAATATATCCGATGGAGCCTGTTTTGTTACAGTTTCTGTCGGAATTGCTGTGTTTATTTCTACAGTCTTCAACTGTCCAGTTCCAGGATCTTTATAAGTAAGCTGCGCCTTGCCTTCGGTTGTGTCGATTACTTCCTTGGTTCCTTCTTTGTCATTTGTTATTGTTGTGATGTCTCCTGTCTTATCGACGATGACATTGTTTTGTATTGCTAATGGAGGTTTTAACTTACCCGTAGGCTGCTGCGTAGTGTCTTGTACCGGAGTAATGTCCTGTATCGGAGCACCGTCCGTAGTAGGCTTGGGTTCTATCGGCTTGACAGTGTAATCAGGAGTTCCAACTTCGTTCTCTCCAGCCAACGCATCCCCCGGCGGAGGCGTTATCTCTCCTGGTGGCGGAGGTGTCGTATCTCCTGTTGTTGGTGGTGGAGGTGTCGTATCTCCTGTTGTTGGTGGTGGTGGAGGTGTTGATCCTCCTCCGCCTCCTCCGCCCCCACCACCGGTAGTGATGCCTTGAATTGAGACAGCTACGACTCCGGATGAATTGACTCCTCCGTCTACTAATTTAATGTTGTAAGTAGTTGATATATTTGCCGGCACGCTTACCGTTACGACTCCGCTACCTCCAACGCCTATGTCGATACTTGAATCCACTCCATTTACATAAATTGACGTACCAATCTCTCCGTATACCGTGATAGGTGCTGTAGAACCCGATGCAATTGCCGCAGCACTTGCTGTAGGGGCTACCGGAACTACTGTATCAAGCAAGACACTTACCGTGCTTGTACCTGATTTGTTTTCACTATAGTCCTTAGACACAAGGTTGAAAGTGTTTGAACCTTCAATGAGCACGAATGGAGCTGACCATGTTGTCACTCCGTCGTAAGGCACTATGACCAAATTGTCATTCAATATGTTTGTATGTGCCTCTTTTGTACCTGTCATCGTGTATGCTGCATTGTTCGTGCCTGTCAGGCTTGTAACTGTCACGTCTGCCGGAGGAGTAACGTCAGCACTAATCTGCATTGAAGCTTGGCTGGCTACCGTACTGTTCTTAGAAGATAGATTTGTTAATATAACATAGTAATACTCTCCCGCTACAGCCTGAAAATCCTTGTTCAGTTCGAAGGCTCCACCGGATAAAACTGTTGCTCCTTCGTATTTTGACATATCTGCGAATACAGCGTTTGTACCACTGTACACATCGACAGTAGTCCCATCCGCAAAACCTGCTACAGTTCCTGATACCACGCCGGTTGTGGCAGCTGTGAACGTTACAGCTCCTGCGATATCCCATGCTCCAGGAGCAGAGATAACTATTGGTCCTGCACCGGCATTGTACATCTCATTACCTCTAACGAGTATATTCGAGTCTGTTGCATTAACGGCTGAAACCTTACTGTATCTGAAGATATTGCCTTCACCTACTCCGATGTCTCCTATGACAGTATCTGCGACTCCCGACTCGATATCTATGTCGTCAGAGCCGTTTCCCATATTTGCCGTGAACGACACGTCTGTTGAGAATATATTACCTTTGATAATGGCATTGTTGCTGCCTGAACCAATCAACAGTCCTCTGTCGAGATTATTAGCTACAAGATTCTGTCCGCTTGTTCTCGTGCTTCCTATCGTTACATTTGTTGACGCATTGACATTGATTCCTTGCAAGGTATTTCCCAATCCGGCAGTAGTGCCTCCCAACTTGTCAGTTCCTATAAAAGTGGAATAGACCTTTGTACTTGGTGAATTATTGATCAGTATACCTTGAGTCGTATTGCCGGAAACAACATTGGTTGGTTCCGCAGATGCGATATCTCCTATTGTGACGCTACTGGATAAAGCATTTTTGATATCTATTCCGGCTCCGCCGTTCTGCATTTTCAGATTTCCCGCGGCATTCAATCCCACTATGTTTCCGCTTATAGTAACAGCTGCGTTTGTTCCATTTACGAAAACTCCCGTGGCGGTATTGCCCGATATAACATTGTATCCCGTAGTCAGGCTGTTATTGCCTATTGTTACATTGCCAGTGTTTTCCACCTTAATTCCAACTCCGTTGTTGGTTATCGCCCCGGTACCATCGATATTGGTTCCGATATGCGAGCTGTAGATGTTACATGACCCGGCCGTATATATACCGGCCATAGCATTCCCCGCAATAACGTTTGTTGCTACACCTGACGCCGCTTCTCCTATTGTTACAACGGCTCCCCCCCCTGTTTGATTTATTTTGATGCCGCTGGCACCGTTGCCAAGATCCGCATATCCGGCTCCATCCGTTCCTATATAATTCCCTGAAATCTTGATATCTCCCGCGAAGGTTGGATCTGTTTCTATTCCGTTTGTCGTATTGCCGGATATGATATTCTTGCCGCTGCCGGCATTATTACCTATCACTATGGTTGCACTCGTAGGCCTTACGATAATACCTTTGTTATTTGGGATCGGGCTACTTGCGCTACTATTAAGTCCGATGACATTGCCGTGTATGGTGGCTCCCCCTGTTAAATCAATACCGGCGTTTGTATTGCCGGAGATGACATTTCCTTCACCGGCATTCGGACCTCCAATCTTTGTATTGGACAGAGCTCCCGAAAATCCTATTCCTATGTTGTTCGCTATTGCGCCAGTACCATCTTTGTTAACACCTATAAGGTTGTTTTGAATAGTTGTATCTGATCCGTTGATCAGCTTAATCCCTTCATTGGTATTTCCAGATACTACGTTTTGTTGGTGGATAGGCGCACCTCCTATATTGGTTACACTACTGCCAGTGTCTACAACGATGCCCTTGCTATTGGGGATTGCCGCAAATCCGGCATCATCAGATCCTATTTTATTACCCGCTACCAATGTATTTGTTGCGTTTTGTATCTTTATACCGGCGTCACTGTGTCCCCCAATTACATTCCCTTTGTCTCCTACGTCGAACCTTCCTATTGTCGTATTTGATGCGTTATTAAGATTGATTCCTATAGCACTGGCTCCGGCTGCCGATGTCCCCGATGGATCGACTCCTATGTAGGCTTGTCTTATTTTAACGCCACTGGCGTTATCTCCGATATTGATATTCCCCGTAGTATTATCTGTAACTACAATGCTTTCATCTGCTCCGTTGCCGCCTAGTGTAGCGTTAGACGCTCTAACGTCTATACCGTACCCAGTTGCTCCATTAGGGGTGAGGGCAGCATCCATACCTACGTACGTATTTTTTATTGTCGTTCCTCCAGCCGTATTGCCTATAAAAATAAGGGTTGTGGCATTTCCATATACGTAAACTCTATTTGTTAAGCCCGGTTGCCCTATGAGGTTGTTCATTCCGCTGACCGTAATCACTTGGTTCGTAAATCCATAGATCTTAACACCGGTTATCGATGAGCTATTACCTGAGAAAGTAAGTCCGTTACCCACTGTACCTCCTCCGTTGATCAATGTATCGTTGTCTCCGATTATACTTGTATCATTCATAATAGCTGGAAGCTCTGTTGTAATATTGATCGGAGAGTTGCTTATGCCAGCACCAAAAAGTATCGAGTCTGCGCCTGGCTCATTGTTTGCGACACATATGGCTTCGCCGAGAGAGATGACACCACCAACACCTGGTAAATCAGCAAACACTACCGTGCCACATGCTCCCGCATCTATGGCGTCAGATGTCGTATCTACTGTGATACTCATCGCCTTCGCTAATGGTATTTTGCTGATTATGCTATACGGCATAATCGTCGTGACTGTAAGCCATATTGCGACAGCTGACGATGCTAGCTTGAGGAATCTTGTGTTTTGCATTTTCATTATTTGTTTATTTTGTATCTTTAAATTATAGCATTTTTCTTGATGCTATTCAACCTAATCTCTCGGAAAGAAAATACTTTAGACTATTGAGTCTAATTGCTTCTCCAGTTTCTCAAGCTGCACTGCTAACTCATCTCGCTTATTGTTTTCTTTTGCTATTATTTCTTCTGGCGCTTTGCCAGCAAAATTTTCGTTAGCCAGCTTTTTCTCTATGATATGCAAGTATCTTTTGATGTTTTCGATCTCTTTGCCAATCCTTTGCTTCTCTTTGCCCGGGTCTATCATTCCTTCTAACGGGAGGAATATTTCGACTTCTTTGACAACTGAAGCCAGAGTATTTTGCTCCTTTGCTCCAGACTCCTTGATATCCAAACTTCCTAAATTCGCGAGCCTCTTGATGATATCTACATTCTCGCCCAAAAGATCCTTGTGTCGTCCCGCGTGAAGCACCGCTTTTATTTTTCTCGTAGCGTCTACGCTACTCTCGGCTCTCAATGAACGTATCTGCGAAATAATATCTTTGACAAGCTCTATCTCCTCTTTGGCCTCTGTGAATTTCAGACTCTCTTCGGACTTAGGCCAAGACGTCTCGATTAGCATCTCCTTTTCTCCCATATGTTCCCAAATTGCCTCGGTCACAAAAGGTACAAACGGATGTAGTAAAACCAAAATCTGCTTAATGACATATGCGAGCACTTTGTCGTTTTGCTGTACTTTGCTCATCTCCAAAAACCAATCGCAAAATTCACCCCAGAAGAACTCATAAATTTCCGTTCCCGCATCCGACAATGCGTATTTGTTGAGCTTATCCGTAATACTTGCGGTTGTCTCGTTCAGACGTGATAGCATCCACTTATCCACCTTGGACAAATCGGACTTAAGAACGTCGTCTAGCGAGACGTCATAGTCCTCTATATTCATAAGCACGAACCGCGCACTGTTCCATATTTTATTAACGAAATTTCTGTAGCCGGCTATTTTTTCTTCATAAAGCCTAGTGTCATTGCCAGGACTTGCACCGACTATTAAGCTTAGGCGTAATGCGTCTGCTCCATATTTCTCAATCATATCGAGCGGATCTATACATGTCTCAGGCTTTGATTTGCTCATTTTCTCTCCCGTTTTAGTTCTAACCAATCCATGTAGGTAAACCGTCTCGAATGGTATCTGTCCTGTCGCGTATGTCGTCATTAATATCATTCTTGCAACCCAAAAGAAAAGGATGTCGTAGCCAGTTTCCATGACCGAGGTTGGATGGAAGCGCCGCATGTCCTCCGTATTTTCCGGCCACCCCAATGTCGAGAACGTCCATAGCCCTGATGAGAACCATGTATCAAGAGTGTCTTCATCTTGCTTGAGTTTTTTACTACCGCACTTCGTGCATTTCTGTGGCTCTTCCGCTGTCACTATTATCTCTTCGCAGTCTTGGCAATACCAAACCGGTATTCTGTGTCCCCACCAAATTTGTCTGGAGATGCACCAGTCACGCAAATTCTCCATCCAGTGGTAATAAGTTTTGCTGAATCTTTCTGGCAGAATATTTATAGATCCATCTTTTACGACTTCTATAGATTTCTCCTTGAGCGTTTTGCCATCTTTTGTTGGCTTGTTGACGTCTATAAACCACTGCAATGATACAAGTGGCTCTATGACCGTACTACATCTATAACAGTGTCCGACGCTATGCATATGGTCTTCCACTTTCATCAAGTACTCTTCCTCTTCGAGCTCTTTGACGATTTTTTTCCTTGCTGCGAATCTATCCAGCCCTGCATATTTTTTGCCTGCGTTCTCATTGAGTGTTCCATCCTCGTTTAATATATTTATCGTCTCAAGACTGTGTTTCTTACCCAGTTCGAAGTCGTTAGGATCGTGTGCCGGAGTAACTTTCAGCGCGCCGGTTCCAAGTTCTATGTCGACATATTCGTCGCCGATGATTGTCAGCTCCCTTCCTACAAGTGGCAATATCAGAGTTTGCCCAATAAGGTGCTTGTATCTCTTGTCTTTTGGGTTCACGGCTACTGCCGTATCGGCCAGCATCGTCTCCGGACGAGTTGTCGCTATCTCCAAATACTGCTCCGAATCCTTGAGAGGGTATTTAATATGGTAGAAATGCCCACCAATATCTTTGTGATCTACTTCGTCATCAGCCAAAGTTGACTCACATCTGGTACACCAGTTTACCAGCCTGTACCCTCTGTAGATGAGTTCGTCATTATACATACGGACAAACACTTCCAACACAGCCTTCGACAGGCCTTCGTCAAGTGTATACCTCTCTCGGCTCCAATCGCAGCTTGACCCCATTTTTCTTATTTGATTGTGTATTGTTGCCTGAGACTCTGCAACGAATTTCCGTACTTCTTCCAGGAATTTTTCGCGGCCTAACTTATGTCTGTCCTGCCCTCTCTCGGCTAGCAATTTCTCGACTTTGTTTTGAGTCGCTATAGCCGCATGGTCTGTCCCCGGTAGCCAAAGAGCAGGATGTCCCTGCATTCTTTTCGTCCTTGTCATTATATCCTGTATAGCGAGCATAATCGCATGACCAAGATGCAGCGTTCCTGTAGCGTTTGGAGGTGGCATTGATATCGTAAAAGCCTTTTTGTCTCCATTTTTTGGCTGAAAACTTCCTGAATCTTCCCACTTTTTATAGATCTTATCTTCGTATTTTTTAGCGATATATGCTTTTTCCAGTTCGGACATTACTTTAGTTGTTATAAATTTGCATAGGACTCATTTATATCAAATTCTATATTAGAAGTGAAATTTGACAACACCTTCTTGTCATCGTATAGCTTGATAGTGTATAATTGAAAGCGATGATAAAAGATCTGACACGAAAACCAGAATCTCAATCTGAATCTGCTGACGAAGCATCTACTGTCTCCGATTCTTCGGATACGACTATTGTTGACGCTAGCGAAACTACTGAATTTGTCGACAAACTGCCTGGCGAATCGGGAGAAAAGTCTTCCGAGGACGACTCTCAATCAAGTGGGTCAGGAGCTACGGCCCAAGACGATGGCACTGATGCTGCCGCGCTAGAAGGCATCGAGGCTATGACGCTACCTCCGAGAAACGTTATGAAACGCGAGGTGCGTAATGCGCTTATTAAGGAAGAAGGCCGACTTAGAAACGAGGCCAGCCAATATAGCCGCCAAGGTGACTATTTTGAACTAAACAATGTCCTTGCTAAAATTCGTGAAATTCGCTTTACTCTTGCTGAGCTAGTAAGAGCTACTTACGAAAATTTAAAGAGCCTTTGGCTCAAATACGTCTACAAGACTAAGTAATCTAAGCAAGGCGACAATGTAAAATCAGAGTGTGGGGTGTTTTTTGATTGTCTTCTTGCTTCCTGTCCAAGTACTACTATATAATTTTATCGTCATGGATCTTAAAGCTGAAATCTCAAGGTTAAAGAAGGTTAAGAACGCCGTTATTCTGGCTCATAACTATCAAGTCCCAGACGTCCTGGATGTCGCTGATTTCATAGGCGACTCTTTTAATTTGGCTGAGCGCGGACTTGAGGTCGATGCAGATATCATAGTGTTTTGCGGAGTCAGTTTTATGGCCGAAACAGCAAAAATACTTACTCCTCATAAGAGGGTCTTATTGCCTAGCTTGGCTGCAATTTGTCCTATGGCTGCCATGGTTGATGTCGCGACTGTTCGTTTTCTAAAAAAAGAGCACCCTGATGCAGCTGTCGTTTCTTATGTGAATACTACTGCAGACGTCAAGGCTGAGTCCGATATTTGTTGCACATCGGCAAATGCCATCAGTATTGTTAACTCATTGCCGAACAAAAAAGTGATAATGGTCCCTGACAAACATTTGTCAGCTTACGTTGCCGCACACACTGACAAAGAGATTATTGCTCCCAAGGGTTTTTGCTATGTACACAGCAAAATCTTACCTGCTGCAGTGAATGCCGCCAAGGCGGAACATTCGAATGCCGAGATACTCCTGCATCCGGAGTGCCCTGCCGAGACTCTTGCGATGGCTGATCAGATACTTAGCACTGCCGGTATGCTTCGTTACGTCATGGATTCTGACAATGATGAGTTCATTATTGGTACTGAAGAAGGGATGATAGACGTACTGCAGAGGAATGCCCCGACCAAAAAATTCTATCCTGTTGGAGGAGTCTGCGTACAGCAGAAGAAAGTTAATTTGGAGAGGGTCTATGATGCGTTGAATGAGGAGAAGAATGAGATCTTTGTAGATGAAGAAGTAGCGAGAAAGGCTTTTGATGCAATTCAAAGAATGCTTAAAGCAGGCAGGCATGATTAGAGATTTTATAAACAGCCCGGATTTACGCATTGATAGTAAGTGGTATAGCCGTTACTTGAAGGGCTTGGCTGATTTATGGTTCCTAAGCGATCTTAATGGCAAGCGAGACATCACTACGGACTTAGTACGTCACAAAGGCAACACAAAAGCTGTCATTACCGCTAAGGCCGACGGTATGATTGCCGGTATCGATGAGGTTAAATGGCTTTGCTCAAATCATCCTCGGTTTGCCGGTATCACAACAAAGTTTACTTCTAAAGATGGTTCCAGAGTACGAAAAGGTCAAAGCATAGGCTTGATTTCTGGCAAGTACGGAACTCTCATGGCTACTGAAAGGATCATTCTGAATATTATGCAAAGGATGAGTGGCATCGCGACACATGCTGCATCTCTTGCGTCCAAAGTTAAGCGTTATTCCGTAGTGGTTGCCAGCACGCGCAAAACTTATTTTGGGCCACTTGATAAATGGGCTTGTGTACTTGGAGGATGCGCAAGTCATCGGCTTGGGCTTTGGGATGCTGTTTTGATCAAAGACAATCATCTGGCAGCCGGTGTATCTCTGGATTTTTCAAAAGTTAGAAATGCTAAATTCATTGATATAGAGATTGAACATTTGCATCAACTTGGCAAGGTTCTCGGCGATTTAAAAGCTGGCAAAACCAAGGTTATATTCATGCTGGACAACTTTGATATAAGAAAAATTCCTGATGCGATACGCATAATCAAAGGTGCGGGTCACCATGTTGAACTGTCCGGCGGTATTACCGAGAAAAATCTACTGAAATATGCCAAGCTAAGACCTGATTTCATTTCCATGAGCGAGCTTACTCAAGACGCTTCTCCTCTGGACATATCGATGGAAGTCACTTCCACCCCATAAGGTGCATGTGTACGTGAAAAACTTCCTGCCCTCCTTTCTCTCCCACGTTGAACTGGATCCTGTAGCCTTGAGCACCTTCCCGCTTAGCAAGCTTGTTGGCGACGTTCACCATGTGCCCCACCAGATGATCGTGCTTACCTTCTTCAAGATCTGCAACCGTTGCTATATGCTCTTTTGGAACGACCAAGATGTGTATGTCAGCTTTTGGATGTATGTCATTGAATGCTATGCACAAATCGTCATCATGTAATTTGTCTGCTGGTATATCTCCTCCTACTATTTTGCAAAAAATACAGTCTGTCATCGTGTTTTTGTTTCTTTTAAAAAAACCTTCGCTTCAGACTATATCTGCTTTGGCGAAGTTTTTCAAATCCTAATGATTCAAACATTAAGATTTTATAAAAATCTAATTTTTGCTCTTATCAAGCTCGTAAGTTGCACGTCCGACTCTGACGAAGCAAGGTTTCTTTTGCAGATTCAAGGAGATAGTACCTTTCTTGACCTGGCGCTGCTTTAATACGCTTTCTATAATCTCTTTTTTTGTCATCTGTCCTTTTTTCTCCAGGATAGATTCTATAATGTCAGCGACTGTGCCTTCCGAATACCCCCATTCGCTTAATGCGTAAAGTCCACGTCCAACTAGTACGAATTTGTTACATCTAATCAGTTCGTTATGAACTGCTTGGACTGTAACGATTTTCTTATCAAATCCTGCTTCCGTAATCTTGTTTGCAATCTCAATAAAGTGCAGTGGACGGCTTGTTCTCTTGAGAACTATATAAGCTTTGTCGCGTATGCTCTTAGGATTGACATGTCTCCATGACATAAGTCCATATCCCGAGTCTATGCTCTTCATCATCTTGTCTACTTTTAATGCAGCTCCGATAAACTCTTCCGTAAAGTTGTCGCCTTTCTCCTTAAGCACACTCTGTACGTCTCGAACCAACTTCATCTCAGCTATAGTGTCTTTCTTCTCCTTAAGTTCGGATTTCGCGACTTTAAGAACCTTCTCGATGTCTGATAGCGAGATGCCTTTTAAGTGCCAAAACGTGTGATACAAATTCACTTTGTTGTTCTGAGATAGATCTTCGTTGACCGAAAGGGCTAAGCTGATGATGTACCTATCTACTTCTCCGGGCTTAGCGATTTTGTTCAAAACTCCGCTTATAACTTCTTCTTCAAGCATGATTCCCCCATTTGCTCTGATCATAGCCGTAGCGAGTCCATTAGCCAGGTTTAGCTTGGTGTTTTTGGCTGTTCTTTTTAACTTACCCAGAGCGATTTTTTCTATTTGCCTCACTCTTTCACGAGTCACTGAGAATTTCCTCCCTATACTTTCCAGTGTTTGCCTCGGCTTGCTGTCGAGAGAAAACCTCTTTACTATCACTTCTTTCTCCTTGTCTGTTAGAACCATAAATAGCTCTTCCAGTACTTCGGCGAGATTTACCTCCTCAATGGTACCTCCTCCATTTGAGAATACTGATCCGACAGTCATTGCATTTAGGTTAGTTGCTTATTTTTAGGCATGAATCCTAGTTCTTCTCCTTAAGAATGTCAACAAAGAAATATTTTTCACTAGAAGTCAAATCCGTAAAAGGGCGGAATATTATTCCTATTTGTCAAACTTGTCAATACCTAAAAATTGTGTTTTGGCTTTGACACAACTCCTAAACTTCCGCCAGCTTACGCAGGCGGGGTTAGCCTAATGCAAGCTTTGCTTGTCCCGCATCTTCTTGCCCCTGCTTCTCGATGTACTGTCGAATGATTTTTTCGTTGATACGAACCGTTGAAACAAAATAACCTCCACTCCAAACACTCTCCGTTCCCCAGTATACCTCCTTCAAAAACTCAAACTTCTTTTCCATATCTCGTCCTGTGTTTGATTTGATTATTCGTAC
>MNZJ01000006.1 GCA_001873565.1 Candidatus Peregrinibacteria bacterium CG2_30_44_17
CGGCATTTCGCACTTTTTGGAACACATGTTTTTCAAAGGCGCGAAAAAATACCCGACCTCAAAAGCGGTATCGGAAGCCATCGACGGAGTCGGCGGAATTTTCAACGCGTTTACGGGAAAAGAGTACGCGGGATATTTCGTAAAAGTGGCGAGCGAGCACGCGGAACTAGCAGCGGATGTCCTTGCCGACATGATGCTCCACGCAACATTTGATCCAGCGGAGATAGACAAAGAACGCGGCGTGATTTTGGAGGAATACAACATGTATCAGGACACTCCTATGTACCAAATAGGATGGGATTTCGAGACACTTGTATTCGGAGATCAGCCAATGGGATGGGATCAAATCGGCACAAAAGAGCTTATCAAAACCGTGACTCATGACGACTTCTTAAGTTACAAGAAATCGCTCTACACTCCTGATAATTGCATAGTATCGGTCGTTGGCAACATCGAGGATGCTGCGGCTCTGAAAATCGTCAAAGACAAATTCAAGTTCGGCGGAGACAAAAAAACTCTCGAGTTCAAGCCTTTTGAAGAAAATCTCGGAAGCCGAAAAGAAAACTTACACACCAAAAAGACCGAACAGACCCACGTCGTTTGCGGCGCAAAAGGCGTGCCTGAATCGCATCCTGACCACTACGCCATGCAGGTTATGTCTGTGATCCTAGGAGGCAATATGAGCTCACGAATGTTCATGTCCGTACGCGAGGAGAAGGGGCTCTGCTACTACATACGCACGAATACAGATGACTATACGGACTGCGCTGCAATTTCTACAGCAGCCGGCGTCGACAACAAGCGTATAACAGAGGCGCTGAAAGCGATCAAAGAAGAGTACAGACTGATACGGGAGGAAATTGTGCCAGCGAAAGAACTCCGCAAAGCAAAAGACTACATGAAAGGTAAAATCGTACTCGGCCTCGAAGACAGCGAAGAAATGGCGCACCTACTTGGGAAATATGAACTTCTTTACGGCGAAATCAAAGACGTAGACGAAGTACTTGCCGAAATCGAAGCAGTATCAGCAGAGGACATAAATCGCATAGCCAAGGATCTGCTGGCGGAAGAGAACCTAAAAGTCGCAGTCATCGGCCCTGTAGAAAAGCTATAATCTGCCCGAAGGGCTCCATTCACTAACCCCTAAATCCTAAGTCCTAAATCCTAACATTCCATTCACTAACCACTAAATCCTAAGTCCTAATCCCTAAAAAAATGAAAACCGCAAAACAAATAATGACCAAGCGCGTCCACACTGCATCTCCAAACGAGTCCGTAGAGAAGATCATAAACCGCATGGCCAAAGAAGGAATCACAGGCCTCCCCGTCATAAACAAGACAGGACGTCTCCTCGGGATCATAACGGAGGGAGACATAGCCAAGCATAAACACAATCCGCACACCCCGCGTGCAATCAGCTTGCTGGGCGGACTGATTTACCTCGAGAATCCGGAGGATTTCAACGAAGAACTCAAGAAGATCTGCGCCCAAAAAGCCAAAGACCTGATGACAACAGACGTAACCGCGATAGAACCAAACACGACACTGGAAGAGATCATCGGAATCATGCAGGAAAAAAAATTAAGCCGCCTGCCGGTGATAGACAAAAATAGTCACCTGAAAGGTATTGTAACAAGAACGGACATCGTGAGAGCGTTGGGGAAGAAGTAGCAACCAATTCGAGAGGGCGACACTGCAAATTCCGTCCTAGGACGGAATTTCACCTGAAAAATTGCACCACATTCTCGTGTGCAAAACGGTTAGTGATGCCACGAAATATAGCCGAGCTAAACAAAAAACTTATGCTATATCAAAACGCGCAGTCTCTACGGTCAAAGCGTCAATATTGTCCATAATCACAGGGATACCCATCAAACGAGTTCTTATAATCTTTCCGGTTTTTAAATCATCATTAGCTACAGATCTGTAATCTTCCAGCAATGCATCATACACAGTGTCATTTCGAGAAGAAGTCATTATAATCCCACTAATCAGAAAATCACAAAAATCATCGATATTTAAGTTGTTAATATCGAATCCACATCTTTCAGCAAGCACCTTGAGGGAATTATTAATATCCCGAACCATATCAGCCTTAACAGCTGTGCCTAAAGTAGAAGATATATCCTTGGGACGACGTTGAAGCCTCTCCACTTTTCTTAATACTTCGGTAAAGACATTGGATACATCCCTCTGGATAGCAGCCACATGAGTATTAGTGGCATTAGACACCGCAGAATCAAGCATTTCAGTGGTTGCACCATTCACTCTTCCATCTCGGATGGCCTCTTCAATCTGATAATAAGTCGGATTCTCAATGACCTCGCCCTTGAGAGGACTTCTCAAAGTTCTTTTCGCTCTCAAAGGGTTCCCGCCGGAACAAGTTTTGACATAGTCACGAGCAGCCTCCTCTCTGACCTGCTTAAAAGCTGGAGATGAATAGATCAAGTCATTTAGTTTATGCCCATAAACAGAATTGCATAAGCTACTAATATAACTTGGATCAGACGGCATATAGTCACAAGCATCGGAGACAAAATCAGACGTTGCTGGGTACCTACTTACCAAGATATCCTCAACCTCGTCGTCGGAGCGGTCAGGACTATCAGTGCAATGGACACCAAGCTTGGAATATCGTCCTTCGTCAATCGAGCATTGCATTGCAAGTTGCAAGTAATCCCAAGCAAGCTGCCATTCATGATTAGTCAAACCATCGTCCATAGAGCGATACATATGTAAATCATCACGCACTCTCCTAAGGCACTGCATAAAATCTTCTGCCGTATCGGTATGACGAAACCCAAGTTGATTCATAAGCAAGTCCCTCATCATAAGCATGGCATCATGCCCTTGGCGACAAAAAGCATATGCACGCTGATCAATACAAGTTTTTGAAGACTCATCAACGCCACGATACATAGGACTGGGCAAACGCGATTCATAATCAGGAAAAAACCTGCGATAAAACTCAACAATCTCCATCAAAGCCTCTATTATAACCTGAGATTTTCGCTCCATATCAGGAACTGCACCTTCCGGAGTATAATCAGAAGCCCTACTGACTCTCTTGCATGTAATCGTATCACGAACAACATTTGTAAAATTAACTCCTTCGGCATACCCTCGCTCAAACTGCCACCCACCATAGAAATCTCTATGAACATCTGTGTTCAAGAAAACTCCTGACTTGTCAAAACCACTGGAGTCCTGATCATCTCCAAAATACCCAACATCCTCAATACGATCGTGAAAAACTTGTGCAAGCTTAGTAAACCCATAAGAATTCGCTCCTGACCCATCACGCAACAGGCGACGATCATTTTCACCATCATCCCATAACGCGTCAGCCCTTGCCCCAAGGTTATCACCAGACGTACCCATGAATAAATCGTATTAAACTTAAAATTTAGAAGGTGAGTTTAACAAAAAAGCATGGATATATCAAGGGGCAGCCGCGCTATAACAACTACAGAGGATATTTTAAACGCGCTTCAAGACCGAGAGACTCGCTAATAGTATTTATTTTAGCAAATTGTGCTTCTAGCTCTACTTTAAAGTCAGTTTCTGGACTTTGCTCAGCGCGTGAAATTACACCTTTTATTGCCTCCATAGGCCCTCTAAGATCATCAAACACTCCTCCAGGATTACTGACAATCGCCCTACCAGCATACTCCAAAGCAGTCTTCATGACACTTCCAACTCCTGGTATACCAACATTAGTCACTCCTTTAAAAAGGAGTTTCTCGTATGTATTTTTGGACATCTGTCCACCATTTATTTTTTGAAGCCTTAGACCCCAGTCAGCGACAACCATTTTCCAACTAGCTTCTACTAATTTAGGATCTCGGAATCCATCAGTTAAATCACAATCAATCATAAAGTTGTCACCCTTCATATCCGGGTTGTATACACCATGCAGCCACATTTCATTGATTATATCAAGCCATTCCTTAAGCATCAAAATCACAACAGCTTTGACAGAATCCGGAGCATCGACTTGATGTTTAGACACTTCTTTCATTAATTTACGCGGAACAATACCAGCAACAAAGTCTTTCACTACCACGGGTCTTCTAGAAAAATCATTACCAGGACGACTTTTGCCAAACACCCCACAGGCAATTAAGGAAGGAGCGTGTTTACTGCGCCCTAGCTGGACTAAGTTAGGCTCATCTTTATCTCTAGTAAAAATTTCGTGACTATTGGCATCATCAACAAATTGACCCAAATGAGAATTCCTGCTTTGACCGGGAATTTGACAACCTTCAGCCAGCACCATTACCTCGTCTTCTACTTTGCTCATAGAATCAAAACTCTCCATGTATATTTTTATAGCAACAGGCCTACCTTCATCGTCAAAACCCTTGTAAACTTCCGCGACATTGCCACGCCCTATAGGTACACATCTTCTAAAGACTTTATCACCAACCTTAATAGTAATACTTTGATCAGAATCTTCAATACAAGACGCAGGATCGTATTTGATTTTAGGACCATAGACGAAAACAAGACTCTTAGCCGCACGTGGTGGAGCACACAATACCTTGCCAGTAGATGGGTCTTGCTCGTAGGCCAATTGAAATATTAGTTCTGCGCATTTTTGCCTAGTATCACAGTTACGTATAGAGTCTAATGAATTAGAAGCTAGAACGGCTACGTCCTCTGGCGACAAATCACGACAAGAAGCAGACAAATTCAAAACTCGGGTAATCTTGAACAGATCCAATGCTGTTTGCTTGCAAGACCACGCTCCAGCAGTATCGAAGCCAGAGATGCTAGGATTTTGTTGGACAATATACCATCGACCCATCCATTGACGTTCAGATTCGACGCCATCCTTAGGAGGAAACATTCGACCAAGTTCAACCAATTGACGTTCTTCCATATTGCCGTGAAATCTAACAGCAATAATCGCCGCGACCAAAGGATCAACTACCCCACGATCTACCTCCACCCATAACCCATGGCAGAGCCTCCTATAATCATATCCGCTGTGTATATCACCCGCCAATGCATCAGAATTAATTTCTGCAACAGTTTGTTCTGCAGAAATTTTCAAACACGCTTCCCAACCCATACCCCTAGTACCAAGGTCCTTATTTACATCTATACAATTATTCACGCCATGCAAAACTCCTACAGCCCTGGTGATTTTCAACTTCACCGGATCTGGCAACAAATCAAAATTATCAGGCAAAAGTTCAGTTAAAAGATCTGCCATTGCTCCAGAAGTTGACGGAAACAAATCGGCAAGACCAACCCTATCCGTCATAGCCTGCACATTAAGACCAACATCCGCCATGTGACCAACATACTTCAAGGCCTCGTCTCTCAATACAACACCATGAACATCAGTAACACGCATACCTTCATGTTGACGAAGAGCATCAAAATTATCGACACTACAGTCAAAAAGATTAACTTTTCTAAGTTTTAGACACTGGGCAAGTTCCGAAACGTCAGAAACTACGGAACCACTCAAATCTATCTCACGCAAAGAATCTAAAGCTCCGATACCAACAAGACTATTAATAGCCGGACCAGTCGCCACAAGACGACGGATCCTGCGTTTCATCTTGCCACTACCTTGAGACACGGCAATTAATTGATCAAATTGGGCTTGGGAATGAACCGTGATAGTATAAGCATCAGGCTCAAAGAATATATCAAAATCATCATAAGACACTATCCCTCGCAAAGCTTCGGGAGCATCGTTATAAGCTTGGCGCACAGGCACAACTTCGTTGTAAACCTCGGCAATTTTATAATCAGAATCTCGGACATACTCATCTATACTGGAATAACGATCTGCAAATGAAGATAATGGTGTAGCTGCATCGGCATCATTCAGAACGCCTGCTATACGCTCCCATCTAGTGAATAACCGAACAGCACCAGCAAAACCCATCATCATGGCATGCCGATCAAACTCCTCAATGTGCAAAGTCGTACCTATAGAAGAAGTCCAAGAAGAAGAATCTATAATTAAGGCATCTTCAGCAACAGAGGTACCAACCATAATCATATCCTGACTAACATCGGGATATAGATGCGGTCTTTCGGAGATCAAAGATCGAAATACCTGAGCTTGTATATCCGCATAATCTCCAGAACAACATATGGCTCTCTGTGATACGGAAGCTTGAGACAGAACATCATGACATATTTTAACAATACAAGGCCCCAGCACATCTTGCCCAAACACATAAGACTTCTCTAATAGTTCAGAAACACCCGCAGTAGCATGCATATTGCGAGCAAGTTGAGAACGTTCAAAATGCATAACAGACAAAGCGTATTCACGCGATTTATGAGGGATGTTATCAAACAACAGACCATTCTCTTCAGAGGATTTATCCAAATGGATACCTTTTAAACCAGCATTCACAGCACCTTCATAATCAGCGTCATAAGAATCTCCAACGTGCAATATATTCTCAGGATCTATGCCAATCTCTCGAGCAACTTTCAAGAAACCGACAGGGCTTGATGCGTCTTTCCGCGCGCCAATCTCGCACGAAGAGAAAACGTAATCTATATTTTCTATCAATCCAAGTCGCCTCATGCACTCTTCTATGTGCTCTTGGCTATAATAAGCATTTGAATAAACAACAACTTTCTTGCCAGCTTTTTTAATTTTATCAAGGGCCTCCTTAGCTTCAGCCATCCCCGATATTGACTCGTATTTAATACTATAAACAACTTCCTCAAGAGCACGAGCTATACGATCGACATCAAAAGACTCTGAATCAAGTCCAAGTCTTACAATAATATTAGAGATAGTATCTCGAAAAGCATCTGAAATTTTAAAATCCATATACATTGGATCCAGATCTTCCATCATCCTCCGACGAGACGCCTTGTATTCAGACTTATATAAGGCCATATCAACATTGATTCCGTACGAACGCAAAACCTTCAAGGCTGTAACATGGAGTGATTCACGCCGTTCATGCAACCCTGACGACCAAACGGCAAGAGTCCTAATGAAATCGAATGAAACAGCTTGGACAGAGCCATCGCTAGCAGCTAAATCAGCAACTTCCATCAAACTAGACGTAGTCCTAGGCAATTCTGACAAGCATTTAATCGCTCTCACACCATCATTATGTATCACTGCATCAGGGATTGCTGCCATACCATCTCTGCCCGTAGCTGTAGCAGGTGGCAACACCACTTCACCTCCTGTAACACCAGGCTGAGCGCTTATACGGTCACTCACAATGAAAAGTAGTTAAACTTATAACACTGAATTATACCACAAAAAAGCCAGCAAGTCCACTGCACAGCTATAATCAGTACGATCGGCTAATACTGGAGCATTACTCCCCGGCTGCGGCAGAAAGATAAAGCTGCCTAAACTCGGCAAAAGCCTGAGCAAAAACTTGCTGATAACTTGGCAGATTTTCACGGATATATTGCTCAACCTGTTCGGCAGACATATCATCCGCTTCAATACGGCCTTGGAAATCGGCACGTCTATCATCCGGCAATGCATCCAGAACGGCAAGCATGAGTCTGTCTTCAAGACGAACATAGAGATCATTTAGCATCGATTCTCTATCAGCTTCGGGCAATTCGCCCATCCCAGCCTCAAGCAGCAAGTCCTGCAAGAATTTTTTAATGTTTGGATCCATCTCCATATTGTATTTGTTTTAGATTATTGGAAGTTTAAACCAAAAGGCACGCAAATCAAAATTTTATCTAAAGGGTGGCAGGTAGACTCTCGTCGTCATCCCTCACAGGAGGTAAGGGTGGCAATACTTCGTCGTCCTCGGCGTCTCCTCGAGTAAAGAAATCGATCTCAGGACCGGTATTGGCGACTCTATCAGTATCATCTAATGGAGAAGGAAGTATCTCGCCGCGATTCGGCACTAACCTGGACACAGGTTCTCCTCCAATATTCGAAGTAGGTGGAGATGGTGCATCAAGTGACGAAGCAGGTTGCTGCTCATCATCATCTATCCATTTCGCATCGACAGGAGTAGCTTCATTTCTGTCTGGAGGCGGAGGGCCGGGAATATAAGTAGGAATATCATACTCACTGGGGTCAATCTCCGATTGATTGGTTCTTGACAAAGCAATGCCGGAAGCTTCGCAATACCTTCTTATGACAGGTATCCTGCTTAAATATTTATCGAAAACATCAACATAATGTTCGCCAACTCGAGCTCCATGGTACCTGCTATCAATTTGAGAGCTATACTCATATGCGGGAATTGTCATGTTTCCGAGATTAATCCAGTTTTCGTTAGCACCAAGTGGCGTCACTTTTGCGCCGACAATTTCACCACCGGCCATCCATGCGCGCTTGCCATCATTACACATCATATATCTGTACTTACCATTAGCGGACAAGAATACATCAACATGAACAACTCCATAGTGAGATGTCTGCGTTTCAAAAGATTCTATAGTATGAGCAAAATCAGGCTCATCTTGCGGGTCAGAGAATAATACTCGCTCAGGATTATCTGCGTAAAAAGTCCCGTCTACAACTCGCGACCTTCTATCTATCTGAGCCCTCCATGTATCGGTAATACTATGGCCTCTGGCCAAGCCCGCGAATAGTTTATCCGGCTCGGCAAGATGCTTCACGGGACTTGAGTCCTGGCACAAAGCTTTCTGCAGTTTTGATGGCAAGGTTGTGGACTCTTCCGACCATGCTTTGCCATACCAGCTAATCTCACCATTATGTTGGTCTGTGGTATATCCGGCCAAGAAACGCCAAAGCCCCATAGAATTACTACGGTAGAAACTTCTGGCAACAACATCTCCAGTACGAGTATCACGCACATACCCTATTCTTGCTGTGCGGCCATCCCCGATATCATAAGAATCTGAGACATAAACATCAGTTCCATTAAACGAAATTTTTTCTTTAGGACCTAGACCTGCACGGCGGATATCGTCGACCGTCAGCATCTCTCCTTTATAACTCGTAGCATGTATTTGCGCACGACTCAAAATCTCTTCAGCCGTAGGATCTCCTTCCGGTACTAGTCTAGTCGTCACTTCCCCGAAAGACCTCGTCTCTGTACGACGCAAAGTGTCTAGATCGGTAGGCGCCGCAGGAGCAGGTGCTTCAACAGAAGTAGGCTCTGTAGGAGCAAGTGGTACCACTGGAACTGGCGCGGCAATTGGAGGAGTAGCAGGTACAGTAGTATGACTACCAAAAGAAGCTGGTGGCGGAGAACCAAAGCTAGGTGGCAACGGAGATGGGGATGGAGCAGTCAACGGACCTGGATCTGAAGGACGATCAGATCCGGAAGATGACTCTTCTCTGGACTCATCAGACTTGTCACGTTCCGGCGTTTTAGAAACATTACCCTCTTTATCAATAATCGTTAAACCTGATAATTTCAACAATGACGAATAATCAGAAACTTTAGAGTTCATCAGATTAACCCTCACGAGGTCAGAACAATTGGAAACAGGTGAGATATCAGATACGGAAGATCTATTGACGCTTAACTGCCTTAAACCAGAGAAAATACCAACGCCTTCGATACTACTCACAGACGAGCCCGTAATAACTATTTTGCGTACACGTCTGGCAATTCTACCTGAAGACTTTCCAGCTTCTACAAGATCATCAAACTGCTTCTGCGAAGACGCCCTCAAGAAATAACGATCCTCTCGACCGTGATACAGACTGATTTCAGCAGGAGAAAATATATCTCTCAAAACACTAGGCATAGAGTTGTACAAGACCTGATCTTCAGGAATCGCAGCATATACAGAAGCACTCTCGTCTGGCCTAGGCTTGGGCTCAGTAACAACAGGAGAATCTACCTCAACAAGCGGCTTAGCAGGAGACTGACCAGCTGCCCTAGCCATACCAGCCTTCCATTCATTAGGAAGGGTAATATCATCCTTGTAGCCAGTATTCCTAGTTACCATATTGAATAAGGCAACATCGATATCACGACCTGAATGCAGAGTCCTCTTCGGATCAAGTGATACCCCTTCCGTACTTGCCATAACCTGCTCATAGTACGGAGCAAATCCTTTTAAAGCTCTTTTTGCTGCTTCATCAGATACCACTCCTGCGACTCTTTCTCCACGAGAGAACAACCTTGCAGAATCACGTACTCCTCTTAGAATAGTTGACTTCATAAGTTTGAATACTCTGGGATGCACCCATCTCTCGGGAACACACCTTATGTTTGCAGTAGGATTAGAGCCGGCAAAAGTCCTATTGCCCACTACCATCTCTCTATCGCCACGCACAACTCTTTGCAAGTCCTGATTAGATGCAGCCAATCCATTAGAGATATCTTCAAGAAAATATATAAAATTCTTACCAGTAAACTCTCTATCGCCACTTACCAAAGTACGAGTAGCACGATCAGATTCATAGAGATAGCCAGTCTTGTCATTAAACTGCTCTGGTGAATTAGTGTACTTTTGATAAGTCAAATAGCGGCCGACAAATTTCTTTTCAGGACATAGCACCTGAAAAACATTCTGAGTACTTCCAACCATTCCGCTATCAACAACGACGATTTCTTCGGCTTCGTCCAACCCCTGGCTACGAAGATAATCGATCAATTTGTCTTTCATCCCAACGTATTCAGCCCTACGACTGAACTCGGAAACTTTTCTTCCAGTACCAGGCTCTGTATCATACCCAGCATCGGCTAATGCTTTATGTACTAGTTTCCTAGAAACGTTAACATATTTAACTCTAGACTCATCTATCCCAGGATAAAGGTCCGGCCTTTCATTTAATAAAGCTCTCATCATAATATATTGCAACTGCCCATCACGCCCCATACAGTAAATGTATTTGCCAGGACTTTCGGCAGCTTCCAACAAAACATTGTGACAGAATTTTGCGATAACAGGACCTAATATGTCCCTACCAATTTCATAAGACCTTTCTGCCCCTTCTCTCACGTCTGGAGACAGAAGGCTTTCATGGTTTTGCATGACACCGTTAACAAATTGGTCCCTGCCAGCATCAAGCTGCCTTTTTTCAAAGGCAATAACCGCTTCAGCGTATTCTGGAGACCCAGGCTTCATCTTCATTAGATCCAACCAACTTGCTTCTTTGGATTGATGCAAATGTATGGCTTGGAATCCAGCTTTTTTAGCACCATTATAGTCAGCAGAAATAGCATCTCCAATATGGAGAATCCTGCTAGGATCTACGCCTATAGCTTCAGCAACCTTCAAGAATCCACTAGGGTTATTCACATCTTTCCTAGCACCCAAATCACATGATGAAAAAACATAATCTATATTGTGCATTAGGCCAAGACGCTTCATCGACTCTTCTATATGCTCCTGAGAGTAGTACGCATTAGAATAAACAACTACTTTTTTACCAGCTTTCCTGATACGCCTAATTGCCTCCTCTGCTTCTGGAGCTGCAGACATTGCCTCGTATTTCAATTGATATATATCTTCCTCTAATGCCTTGGATACTGCTTCAACTGTAGATTTATCAAGAGAGGCACCGCTATCAGCGGCAACTCTATCTACAATCAATCTTAAAGCATCAATGAGTTTATAATCTTGTGCCTTTGGCTCAAATTCTGCATTCATAGTTGCACGTACTTCTTTCCACGCAGCTTTATAAGTCTTTAGGTCCGTATTAACTCCATGCTTGGCCAGAATAGCCACGGCATTAGAGTGCATCACCGATCTACGCTCTCTAATGTTCGAAGACCACAATGCGAGAGTATTCATGAAATCGAACGAAACAGCATCGATATCAGGGTTGCTTTCTACGGCTACAGCTACTTCCAATAGATTAGATACAGACTTAGGGATTTCCAACGACTCTCCGAATTCAACAGAAGATGTAGCCTTACTTAAGTGAGCAGGTTCTACCCCCGAGTCTATTGGTTCTACTCCGGAATGAGCAGGTTCTACCCCTGAGTCTATTGGTTCTACTCCGGAATGAGCAGGTTCTACCCCTGAGTCTATTGGCTCTACTCCGGAATGAGCAGGTTCTACCCCTGAGTCTATTGGTTCTACTCCGGAATGAGCAGGTTCTACCCCCGAGTCTATTGGTTCTACTCCGGAATGAGCAGGTTCTACCCCTGAGTCTATTGGTTCTACTCCGGAATGAGCAGGTTCTACCCCTGAGTCTATTGGCTCTACTCCGGAATGAGCAGGTTCTACCCCTGAGTCTATT
>MNZJ01000036.1 GCA_001873565.1 Candidatus Peregrinibacteria bacterium CG2_30_44_17
CCGTGGATTCCTATCAATTTTACTGCTGAAAATTTGCAGTACGAAGTTTCTTAGTATCATCTTGTGGAAGTTTTATTTTTTTCAATCTTAATATTTTATCACAAATTGTCCGTCTGTTCAATAGGTGGTAGTATCTTTTTCGGGAGTCTCGTGCATCCTTGTAACAAAAAACAAAAATGGATATTCCCGTAATAATTACGAATTTCAAAACTTATGAAGAGGGGATGGGCAGTAAGGCGCTTGAACTTGCCAAAATTCATGCTAAGGTTGCCGTGGAGTGTAAGGCCTCCATGGCTATCGTCGCTGCGCCTACCGATATCGCTATGTTGTCCGCCAGTGTGAGTTTTCCCGTTTTCGCGCAGCATGTTGATCCTGTCTCTGTCGGCGCGAATACTGGAGCGATTCTGCCGGAGGCCGTGAAAGATGCCGGTGCGTGGGGCACTCTCATCAACCATTCTGAGAAGAGGATGTCCATGGCTGATATTGAAAAGGCTGTCATGCGCGGAAAGGAGGTGAAGCTTTTTACAATCGTTTGCGTGAAGGATGACACTGAGGTTGCGGAGGTTATGAAATTTAATCCTGACATGGTTGCTGTAGAGCCGCCGGAATTAATTGGCGGAGACGTCTCTGTATCTACTGCTGATCCAGAGCTGATTGCTCGTTCGGCTAAGGTTATAGGTAAGGGTAAGCTCCTAGTTGGTGCAGGGATTAAGACCGGTGAGGATGTGCGCGTCGCACTTGAGCAAGGTGCCAGCGGCGTTCTTCTCTCTTCCGGTGTTGTGAAAGCGCAAGATCCCGAGGCTGTTCTTACAGACCTCTGTAGTGGGCTTAGGAGCTCCTAAATAATCACAATTATGACGACGAGGCGAATCAAGAATGTTCTTACGTGGTGTATCAAGCTTATGCCTCTTATATTTCCGTTGTATTTTTTGGATTTTCAGATTTATGGAGTCCCGTTTACGGCTGTTGAAGTCCTGGTTTACATCGTTTTTGCAGGTTTTATCCTGAGCGGCATGTTGCCGCGAAAAATCGCGCGTGATAAAGCGACGATCCTCATCGCTCTGTTTTTCTTTGCCGCCGTCGTGTCTACGATTATTGTCCCTGCAACTTTTTATGATATTACAGGCACATTTGTTGATTCTCAGCGTACAGCACTCGGTGTTTTGAAAGGGTGGGTTTTTATGCCAATTCTGTATTTCTTTATGGCGTGGTCTGTGATTCGTGATGACAAAGATCGCAAACATATGATTGTCGCTTTTGCTTGGTCTGCGATATGGCTTTCTATCTGGGGACTGCTGTCCTGGACTGAAGACTTCCGCGCACGTGCTTTTTATGAGTCCGCGAATTATTTAGCTCTATATCTCGGACCTGTCTGTGTCTTTTTTGGAATCGGATTTTTGGAGTCGATAAAATCTAAGCTCCTTGCGCAGAATGCTCTTTTTCTGTTTCCCGGAATTTTGGTTTTTGCTGCGATGTTTGCTACAAAATCTTATGCCGGAGTGATAGCTGTTGCTGCTGGAATATCTTTCTACTTAATGCTGAGTAAAAATTTTACTCGCAAATTCAAGTTTGCATTTGCAGGACTCGTTATCTTGCTGTGTTCGTTTTTTGCTTTGTCGCAAATTTCGACCGAAAAAGGGAAGGAGTTTCTGGAGTTTGATGATAGGTCTTCGTCCAGTGCCAGAATACAAATTTGGCATGCGTCTTACGAGATGATTACTCAGAGTCCTTTGCTTGGCGTTGGGCTTGGTCAGTACCAGCTTAATTATCAGTGGAAGATGACTTATCTTTATGATCTTAATACTTATGAATGGCTGATCCCTCATCCTCATAATTTTCTTATGGGTATTTGGCTCAATTTCGGTTTGCTTGGTGTCATTACGATGCTGGGGATTGTCATATTGGCTTTTTCACGCACAAAAGGTCATATGAAGCTTGTTTTGGCTGCGATGCTCTTTTCCGTACTAGTTCACGGTCTTTTTGATATGCCTTTTATGAAAAATGATTTGGCTATGGAGTTTTGGCTTATAATTGCGCTGCTTCTATGAAAAAATTCAAAGGAAAAGTCATTAAGGGTCACGGTCTTGGAAGGAAGCTTGGTTTCCCGACTATTAACTTAGAGAGCATGGAGCAAGACACAGATGGCAGAGAGACCGGTGTTTTTGTGGTGCGAGTTACGATAGATGGTCAAATGCATTGGGGCGTGATGCATGCAGGTCAAACCATTAAGGGGAATAGCTCGTGCGAGGTGCATATATTGGATTTTAGCGGAGATGTTTATGGCAAGGAGGTGTCTGTTGAAGTGCTTGAAAAGATACGCGAGACATGGAAATTCGATAATCTTGAAAACTTGCGCGAGCAGATAGAACTTGACGTAGAGCTTGCTAAGGAGAAGGTGCTTGATTTAAAATAACCCCTGACATGATCAATTTTTTACGGAAAATTTTCCCGGACACTCATCCTATAAGGCTGCTATATCACAAGGCGGTAGCTATAGTTGCGGCTATTTATTACAGGTTTCCGAGTAGTCGTTTGAGAGTGATTGCTGTCACTGGTACGAATGGTAAGACGACAACTTGTAGTTTGATTGCTCAGATCCTTGAGGCTGCCGGGCATAAAGTTGGAGTTACTACGACGGTGTATTTCCAGGTTGGAGACCGCAAGTGGACCAACCTTACAAAGCAGACGACTCAGGGGCGTTTTGAGCTTCAGAGGATGCTTCGTCAAATGGTAGATGAGGGATGTTCGCATGCTGTTATCGAAGCTTCTTCCCATGCGATGATTCAGTCAAGACTCTGGGGTGTTAATGTCGATACAGCGGTTTTTACAAATCTAACTCGTGATCACGTTGAGTATCATGGATCTATCGAGGCTTACAAAGAAGCAAAAGGTATGCTTTTTGACAAACTGAACAGGTCCAGTCGCAAATCCGGTGTGCCGAAGGTTTTTGTTGTTAACGAGGATGATCCGGCGTCTGAGTATTTCTTAGAATTTAGAGCTGATCAAAAATATACATGTGGTATCCAAAAAGGTATTTACACCGCCCGCAATATCAGTGCGACTCCTAATGGATCACGTTTTGAATATTCTATTCCAAATGGTAAAGTCGAGATCAGTTTGCCTCTACCCAGTCGCGTTAATGTGTACAATGCCGTATGTGCGGCTACGGTGGCTGTCTCCGAGCACATCGCTCTTGAGACTATTAAGTACGCTCTCGATAATGTAAAAGCCGTTCCCGGACGGATGGAGTCGGTTGACGCTGGTCAGTTATATTCCGTGATTGTGGATTACGCGCATGCACCGGATTCTCTTCAGACTTTGATCGATATGTTCAGACCAATGACTACCGGGAAATTGATCCTTGTTTTTGGTGCGACGGGAGGGGGGCGTGATAAAGGGAAGAGACCTGTTATGGGGCAAGTGGCCGATAAAGGTGTCGACAATATCATCCTTACCGATGACGACCCTTATGCGGAGGATAATATTGGTATTATCGAACAGGTTGCTTCCGGTATTGAACGTGGCGAGGGTGATCGTTTTTGGAAAATACCTTCAAGGCATGAGGCTATAAGGTTGGCCTTGGCAATGGCCAAGGAGGGTGATACAATTTTGATTGCAGGTAAAGGCGGAGAAGAGGTGCAGGTTACGAAAGATGGTGTTTTGCCTTATGATGATCGTCAAATTGTCAGAGAGCTTCTTTCTAGGCAGATTGATGTCGAGATAGAACCTGGTAAGGTCGCTACGGTTAATAGATGTTTGGAGGGGTAGTTTTATAGGGTGTAGGGGATAGGGTGTAGGGCTAGAGTGAATGGAATCTTTTAAATATATTATATTTTTCTGAATACTGACTATCATGGATATGGATGGTTTTCTGGTTATTGATAAGCCTAAAGGCAAGACATCTTTTGATATCGTTGCTGAGCTTCGCCTTCTATTGGGGATTAAGAGGATAGGGCATCTTGGAACGCTTGATCCGCTTGCTACCGGTGTTTTGGTCGTTGCCATTGGCAAGGCTACAAAACTCAACGAATTTCTTATGATTATGGATAAATCTTATGAAGCGGAAGTGGTTTTAGGTGCCAGTAGTACGACTTGCGATGGAGAGGGTGATTTTGATTATGATCCCGAGTATGTTAAGGCTATTTATAAGGAGAAAAAAGAGGAAATTGATGTAAAAAAAGTTGTTGCCGCTTTGGACGATTTTGTTGGCGTTATTGATCAAGTCCCGCCAAAGTTTTCTGCTATTAAAATTGGGGGCAAGAGAGCTTACGCACTTGCTCGAAAAGGGATGCCGGTCAGATTGCCATCTAGGAAGGTTAAGGTTCATGAAATCACTGATATTGGACTTAGAGTAGATGATTTTGGATATGGCATTATGACTACAGGGATGACGGAGCCTGCTACTTTGCCTGTTCTTGCTTTTACAATAAGGTGTGGAAGCGGTACGTATATTCGTAGTATCGCTCGTGATCTTGGTGAAAACCTAGGT
Organism: Candidatus Peregrinibacteria bacterium CG2_30_44_17; assembly: GCA_001873565.1. Lineage (GTDB taxonomy): Bacteria > Patescibacteriota > Gracilibacteria > UBA1369 > UBA12470 > CG2-30-44-17. The sequence goes on from MNZJ01000036.1 coordinate 4,490, forward strand.
TGCCGTGGGTTCCTTGGCTCTCTGCGTCGCACTCAAGTTGGTCAGTTTGGTCTTGATCAGGCTATTAAGTTGGAAGATATTAATCTGGAGAATCTCGAACTAATCTCTATGGACAACGTTCTTCAAGGATGGGCGCGTATTGATTTGAATGGTACTGATTATCATCGTATTATGAAAGGCCAGAGGATGAAGGTTGGTGGAAGTTTTCCTGGATCTTATGTGTCGGGATATTATCAAGGTAAGCTTGTTAGTATCCTCAAGTATGATAATAAGTTTGGGAATCTCCGAGTTTATAAGAATCTGTAATTGTTTATTTCGCTCGCGGCATCGGCCTTTCAGGCCTGCTGATGCTCTCTCAATAATCAATCACAGATTTGGTTTTTGATTTTGTGCAGATATCTTCGCGAAAACAATTAAAGATTGGTGTTGCCTTCGAAGCGGCATCGCTTTCTGTTTCTTCGGTTTGTGCTAAAATCTGAGCATGGACGCAATTATCTCTTACATTTGGCCCGGTTTGACGGCGTTTGTTTGCACGCTTGTTCTGACTAAGTTGGCGCTATATTTGTTCCCAAAAGTGGGGCTTGTAGATAGGCCAAAAAAGTATGGGCTGCTGCGTAAGCCGATTCCTTATGCGGGTGGGGTGATTTTTTACATTGTGTTTTTGATTATTGCAGTTTTTTTCATGGAGTGGAATGCGGCTCTGTGGGGTGTTGCTATCGGGTCACTACTGCTACTTTGCGTTAATTTTTTGGATGATATCCGTGGTCTTTCTCCGTGGCCTAGACTTGGTGCTCAAGTTGTTTCCGCCTTGATTGTTGTGCTTTCCGGAGTGAGGGTGACTAATTTGACTAATCCTCTTGGGGGGACGATTGATCTCAGTGGTATGGAGATGAGTTTTGGAATAGGGGAGTATATGATTGTTGTTTCTATAATCTCGCTAGCTGTTACGGTTGTTTGGATTATGGCTATGATTAACACTATGAATTGGCTTGATGGATTGAATGGTCTTCCGTCAGGTGTGACTTTTATTGCTGCGTTGACGATTTTTGCGCTTGCTGTACGTCCTGATTTCCATTACATAGATCAAACTCAAACTGCAATTCTTGCGATTGCCGTTTCTGGTATGGCTCTTGCTTTTTGGATTTTTGATTTTGCTCCGGCCAGAATTTTGATGGGTGATACCGGAAGTATGTTCTTTGGCTATATGCTTGCTGTTTTAGCGATTTTATCAGGAGGAAAAATTGCGACCGCGTTTCTTGTTATGGGATTGCCGCTTCTTGATTTCATTTGGGTTATTGCGAGGCGTGTTTCTCAGGGCAGATCTCCGTTTAGAGGGGATTTGAGGCATTTCCATCATCGTTTAATAAGGGCTGGACTGTCCGAAAGGCAGGCTCTTCTCATTGTTTATATGGTTTGTGGTGCCTTCGGAGCCACTGCTCTGTTCTTGGGTACTGCGCAGAAAGCAGTAGCGCTTGTGGTACTCGCAGTGATGGTTGCGGTAATCGGCGGATGGCTTGTTTTGGCAGAGAGGAAGTGAGCTTGCGAGAGTGTGCCTATTTGTGTATGATCCCTCCTTATTTTTGTTAAATATCGCTCAAGTGATTGAGAGGGCTCGCACAATCGAAACAGGGGTGTGTGTGCATGGTCGTGGGAACGAGTTCACTGTGCGCGATCTTCATGAAATGAATGGTGTGGTACCAGAGGCGCGTACTGTGATCAAAGAACCTAATCGTGCTTTTTTTGGATGGCAAACTCCGCGGCATGCAGATATGTCCGAGTATCTCAGGTTGCTTACGGAATATGGATTTCGACTGCGTCAGAGTCTTGAATTGATTCAGCTTGATGAGGATGTCGAAATCACACGCGTGCGTGATTGTACCAGAAGTGCTCTTCTAGCGAATATTGCGCGACAGGTCACGATTGGTGCGATATTAAAGCTTCTTACCGCTCAGCTTGGCAAACGTGGTGGTATACATGATTTTGTTGTTACTGAATTGTATTCCGATCAGCATTGTATGGTTATGAGCGATATGGCTGATTCTGCCTTAGGGCCTAAGCTTTGCAAACTGCTCGAACAGGGAGAGAGGCTTTATGCTGAACATGGATTGATGGTCGATCCATTGGGTGGAGCTGCGATTTCGCAAGCTATTAGGTATTTATTTAATCCTGCACAAGAGCCGATCTTGAGTAATCTCGAGACGCTAGATGCTGGCGAAGTACTGCTTACAGATCCTGGGCTTATGAATGTTCGTGATGGAGAGAGAGTCTCAAATATACCTGGTACCAAGTGGGCTATGGCTTTGGCTTTGCGCCTTGTTGGAGAGCTTAGTTTTGAAGCGATGAATATGGCTTTGCGCGATCATGGCAATGATATTGCTCCCAGACCTCTTGGTGTGATTAATGCAGCACCTAAAGCTGCCGCATGGGTTGGTTATACATGTGTGAAAATAGCTCGCAAGTTTTGGAACTCCAAAGCTGGTGATTTGGCACAAGGTTTGGCTCAGGAGATGCTTGTCTTGGCGTAATGCATCCGCCGTGTTATTTGAGTGCATTTTGTTGAGGTATCTGCTAAATTGTTAGTCCTGGTTATTCTTCTGCCTCAATTATGCTCGATCCAATAGATGAAATAAAATCTCGACTTTCCATTGAGGATGTCGTAGCGCCATACGTGCAGCTCAAACAAGCTGGGCGGAATTTCAAAGGATGTTGTCCTTTCCATCAGGAGAAGACTCCCAGTTTTGTTGTTAGTCCCGAGAAGCAGCTTGCGTACTGTTTCGGCTGTCATAAGGGAGGTGATATGTTCAAATTTATTCAAGAGATTGAAGGTGTGGATTTCCCAGGGGCACTTGAGATTTTGGCTGATAAAGCTTCTGTCGAACTGGCTAAGTTCAAATCGAAAACTCCTTCTGTTACGAAGGACGAGAGAGATATTCTAACAGAGTTACAGGGAGAGATAGCGGATTTGTATGTCCGTAATCTGAAGGATGAGTCTAAGGTGCTTGCCTACCTTCGTGGTAGGGGAGTCTCAGATGAGATGATTTCCGAATTCAAGATAGGTTTTGCGCGAGACGATTTTGAGGAGGCTTATAAATATTTGCTTGATAAGGGGTACAAGAAGTCTGATGCAATCAAAGCCGGAGTTTTGATATCAAAGGATACGGCATCTGATAAGGTTTATGACAGATTTCGTTTGAGACTTATGTTCCCTATATCGGACGAGATGGGGCGGGTTGTTGCTTTTGGTGGGCGTGCTCTCAAGAAGGACGATCAGCCAAAATACCTTAATTCTCCTGAATCCGCCGTTTATCATAAGGGTAATGTGCTTTATGGTCTTCATTTGGCTAAGAAACATATTAAAGAGCAGGATTTGGCTATTGTTGTCGAAGGTTACATGGACGTGATCTCTTCGTATCAGGCTGGTATTCGTAATGTTGTTGCCTCATCAGGTACAGCTCTTACGCTTAAGCAGCTTAAGCTTCTTAAGCGTTATACTAAGAATATTTCTTTTTGTTTTGACAGTGATGATGCCGGTCAGGAAGCTCTTTTGCGTGCTTGCGAGAATGCTCAATCCCTTGATTTGAATCTCAAAGTTATAACTCTTGATGGCTACAAAGATCCGGACGAGTGCGCCAAAGATAGTGCTGACAAGTGGCGTGACTCGGTTTCCGGTGCGAAGTATTATCTGGACTTCTATCTGGATAAGCAGCCTTCCGGTCTTGAAGCGGTGAAAGATTTTTGTGATTTTTATTTGAGGCTTCTTGATGGGGTTCCGCATCCTCTGGAAAAGAAAGAGTATCTGGCAAAACTTGCCAAGAAGATTTCTCTTCCGGTTCCTCAGCTTGAAGAAAGGATGGAGTCTCTCAAAGGACAAGTTACAAGGGGTAAAATTAACAATGCAGACAGCGTGGAAAAAGTCGGCATTTCTGCGGGTGAATATTTGCTTGGTCTTGTGATGCATTTCCGCGGCAAATTTGATGATCAAATCAAAGAGGAGCATGCTGACCTGTTTGATGCTGACCTGAAAAACATTTACAAACAGATGGCAAGTTATTATAATTCTCGAGCTTGTATCGATGATGGCTTATTGGACGGCGTCACAGAGGAAGAAAGGAGCAAATTACAGGTTTGGGCTTTGTATGTCGACAATCGAATAGGGGAGTGGAGTGATAAAGACGTCAATGATGAATTTTGGAAAGCATTAAGGAAGCTTCAAAACAATTGCTCGAAACGTAAACAGATAGATCTGACATCTCGGATTCGTGAGGCGCAGATGAATGGTGATTCCAAACTAGAGCTTGAACTTATGCAAAAGTACGCAAAATTTATTTCTTAAAACACCTAAATGGCTCGAACTAAGAAATTTATCACAGGTGTTTCGGACGAAAGATTGGCCAAGTTCCCGGAAGAAGTGCGTGGTCTTGTTAAAAAGGGCAAGCACAGGGGTTTTGTAACCCAACAGGAACTTCTCAAGGCCATGCCATCTGTTGAGGAAGATGTTCTCTTACTAGATGAAGTTTATACTCTTTTCATGGATCTTGGTGTCGAGGTTATCGACGTAAAAGATGCTATGATCTGGGGTAAGAATGCTGACAAGGACGATGGTCCTAAGAGTAAGAAAGGGATCGATGATGACGAAGATGACGAAGATGACGAGGAGGCTAAGCAGCGAGCGGAAGAAGAAGAGGAAGATAAACGTGTCCAACTTCAGGAGATCGCTAATGATTCCATTAGGATGTATCTATGTGAGATTGGGAAGGTTAATCTTCTTACTGCGAAGGAAGAAGCTGATTTGGCTCGTAGAATCGAGAAAGGAGATCAGTCTGCCAAAAAGCAGCTGGCGGAAGCGAATTTGCGTTTGGTTGTCAGTATCGCTAAAAAATATATTGGACGTGGACTTTCTTTCCTAGATCTAATCCAGGAGGGAAACATAGGTCTTTTCCGCGCTGTTGAGAAGTTTGATCCGGAACGCGGTTTTAAGTTCTCAACATATGCTACATGGTGGATCAGGCAGGCTATTACTCGTGCTATCGCTGATCAGGCTAGGACGATTCGTATTCCTGTCCACATGGTGGAGACCATTAATAAGCTGACTCATACACAGCGAAGGCTTGTTCAAGAGCTTGGTCGCGAGCCTCTTATCGAAGAGCTTGCTGCCGAAATGGATATGGATGTCAAAAAAGTTCGTCATGTTCTCAAGATTTCTCAAGATATCGTTTCCCTTGAAGCTCCTGTCGGTGCTGAAGAAGATAGCAAGCTTGGTGATTTCATTGAAGATAATGATGCTCTTTCGCCGGCAGAGCTTACTAATCGTCAGCTTATCAAGGAAAATATCCATGAGATGCTTCAGTACCTTTCGCCTCGTGAGCGCAAAATAATCGAAATGCGTTTTGGTCTACGCGATGGTATTGGTCATACACTTGAGGAGGTTGGACGTGAATTCGGCGTTACTCGTGAGCGTATTCGTCAGATTGAGGCCAAGGTACTCCAGAAGCTTAGAGAGCATCCTACAAGCGTTAGAATTAGGGATAATTAGGATTTAGCGTTTAGGGTGTAGTGAATGGAATTCTATTATTTAAAACTTAAGAAAATATGAACACTAATGCAGGACATACTGGTGGTGATGATGAGAATGTTGTATATGTGACCAAAGAAGGGCTGCAGAAGCTTGAAGACGAGTTGGAGTCTCTAAAAACCGAGAGGCGCAGGGAGGTTGCACAGCGTCTTAAGGAGGCTATCTCTTATGGTGATTTATCCGAGAATTCGGAATATGAAGAGGCTAAGAATGAACAGGCTTTTGTTGAAGGTCGTATCTTGGAGCTTGAAGATCAGGTTAAGCATGCAAAAATCATTACCGAGAAGAAGAAAGCTGGGAAGCTCGTTGAGCTTGGTAGTCATGTTGTTATTACTCTCGTCAAGTCTGGCAAAGACAGCGAAACCGAAGAGTACACAATAGTAGGTTCAACAGAAGCGGATCCGCTTTCCAATAAGATGTCTAATGAATCACCGGTTGGTGCGGCTATTATTGGCCACAAAGTTGGAGACACGGTTGATGTCAAAGTGCCCTCCGGCAAAGTAAGGTATAAGATAGACAAAGTTAGCTAGGGAGTTTTTAAGAACTCAAGGTCAATAAAACTCAACGTAATACCAATTATCAATCTCTGGCGAGTATGATCAACACACACACAATATATCATCAACAAGAATGAGTTTGTTGAAGACGTTTCTCGTATTTTATCCTGCGTCTCGGACTTAGAAGTCTTGTACTCTAAAAATAGATCTTGATAAAAGTGATCAAAACAAAATAGCCAGCCGCATATATTAGGTTGATTCCGGCGAGAGACAATAGGAGTATTTTGGTGGATGTGAGAGTGAAAAAAGGTTGTATGAAGTATTTTTTCAAGAGGATCCAGGCTAGATAGAAATAAAGTGCCAGGAAGACATGAAATCTGGCAAGTGAGTATGAAGTATTTATTTCACCAAGAAATTCAGCCGACTGCATTAACGGATCAAAAATGATTTCACGGGTCTCCGGTGTCGAAACCGAAAAATAGGTCTCGCCATCGATGTTTTTCCCAAGAAGATACAAGGTCTCACTAGTTCCCCAAGCATCATACCGAATAGTCATTGACTGATTACCGGATAAGAGATGAATAATAGCAAATAGAAGGGGCTTGCGTACGGAATCAACGATGGAGTAGGTATCATTACCGGCGTTCTCCAGAGTGATTATGCTCATTGTTGATGCAGTCCGATTTTCGATCACAACACCGATTTCATCCGAAGCGGTTGTTTCGAAAGGAATTACAAGAAAAAAGGTCAGTATTGCAACCAAGAAAGTCAGAATTAGGACTGCTGCCGCTAGAAGTATTTTGATGGTTTTTTTCATCATTTTTTAGTTACTCTTGTCGACTTCATTATAGTTCTTTTTATTAGCAGTGCTACTATTTTCGGGGATGTCTTCGTAATTATTAGCATTTTCCGGATCAGTTGCGCCAAGGGAAGTAAAGAAGTTATTCAGCAATTCTTCGAACGA
>MNZJ01000023.1 GCA_001873565.1 Candidatus Peregrinibacteria bacterium CG2_30_44_17
TCACGATTTTGTCGTAGATACGCAGGTAGGGCAATTGACGCAGCTTTATGTGGTAAAAAAAGCATTCTTCTTCACGGTGGAGAAGAGAATTATAGATTACCGGGAGATAGTCGAGATACTGGAAGACACAGTTATCGTGAAAAATGATTTGTCAGGGAAGAAAGAGCGTATCGAAGAGTTCTTTGAGCTCAGAGATAAGGTTAAAATCATGACACCTGCTAGATACAATTAAAAAGAGACCCCGCTAAGCAGCAGGGTCTCTTTTAGTTTTGTTTTTGCGCTATATTAATTTTTATAGCGAGTGGTCTTACGTCGCGGCCTCGTTTCCGGTCCCGGCACCTGAGATAACTGTGTTCACTATAGCGAAGGAAAGTAGAATGATGACGATACCAACGATAGCATAAAGAAGGATCTTCTTGGCTTTGCCAGTCTGCTCTTCTTGTCCGCCTGAAGTTACATACAAGATACCTCCGTAGATAACCATTGCCGTAGCAAGGAATCCTAAGAAGTATAGGAAGAAGTTAATGATAGTTCGAGCAAGAGTCCTGAAGCTGCCTTCTCCTCCGGTAGCTTCCTGGATGTTCTCAGGGCTATCGCTGATGTCAATTAGTGCTGCTTCTGCACCAGGAATACCTACAAAATTCCAGAGTACAACCAAGGCTGTAAGAATCCCTCCGAAAATGAGGATATCCCTTACGAACTCTCTGTTGAAAGAAGTCGTTTTCATAGAGATAAATGTTAAATTTTATGTAAAGATTGATTAATTCCTCCTTAATCTCCTGTCCGTAACTTGCAACGATTATAAACAGGAATCTACTTGAAAACTAAGCTTTTGACATTGACACACTTCGCAAATAATTCGCGGCAAACACAGCGGGCATGTACGCGCGGGCGGCTTATGCGCTTGTGCTAGCCGATAATCTGGATTTCGGGATCAAGGTCGATATTAAATTGACCCTTCACCGCTTTCTTCGCCATGTCAGCAAGTTCAAGGATATCGCTGGCGGTTGCGTCTCCGGTATTGAGAATAAAATTAGCATGTTTCATGCTGATTTTGGCTCCGCCGACAGTCTTGCCTTTGAGTCCGCATTTGTCGATTAAGAAGCCTGCGGACAACTCGGGCGTAGATCCGGGGTTCTTAAAAAAGCATCCGGCCGTCTTTCCCCATGGTTGTTTCTCTCGCCTGACAGCAAGCACGTCTTTCATGCGGGATTTCTCACAGCCACCTTCCGTACGGAACGCTGCCTTGAGCAAAATCTCATGACTATCTTTGAGAGCAGACCATCGATATTTGAACTTAAAATAATCACTATCAACCTCGGTAAGTTTTCCATCCTTGAGTACCCAGCCTCTCGTCAAAACATCAGAAACCTCCTTCCAAAAACACCCCGCATTCCCATAAACGGCGCCACCAACAGTACCGGGCAAGGAGATGAACTCTTCCATGCCTCCTCTGTCATTATCACAAGCGAACTTAGCTACGGCTGCAATCGGCGCGCCTGCATCGGCAATAACGGTATCACCCTCGGCAGATATTTTTTTTGCAGTGATTTTCACAACAAGTCCATCGAAGCCGGAATCTTTGAAAAGAATATTCGATCCGATACCCATCACGAAATAGCGCATACCTTGGGACTCTACCCATGCAATGATCTCCGGAACATCGTCGATATCCGATGCCTCAAAAAAATACTTGGCCAATCCGCCAACTCCAAAAGTAGAGTGCTTACTCAGAGGCTCGTTTTTGCGTATGTTGGATATGTCCATTTCTATGATTACACGGCGTAGAATAGAGACTTCAATCATAGCAAAAAGCACATCGGTTTGACAACAAAGTACAATTTAAATATCATTTGCCCGCCCTTAGCCACCTTAGCTCAGTAGGTAGAGAGAGCCGCCTTGTAAGCGGTGGGTCCTCGATTACGGAGCAACAAAAATTAGCCACCTTAGCTCAGTAGGTAGAGAGAGCCGCCTTGTAAGCGGTGGGTCCCCGACTACGGAGCAACAAAAATTAGCCACCTTAGCTCAGTAGGTAGAGAGAGCCGCCTTGTAAGCGGTGGGTCCTCGATTACAGAGCAACAAAAATTAGCCACCTTAGCTCAGTTGGTAGAGCAACCGCCTTGTAAGCGGTGGGTCGTCGGTTCGACTCCGACAGGTGGCTCCAGATTGGCTACAAAGAGATACTCATGTTTCCGAGCCTAATTTGACCATGGAAAAGACGCCATATGTCCATGCCTAGTTTAATTGCCGCAAATTTTCGCTCCTATTCGGCGGACTCAACCCTCTGTTCAATCCCATCGGAAATCACTCTGATTTTTGGCAGACCATATTTGTATTTTTTATAAAAACGCAGATCCATTAACTGAGCAACACCATGTTGATGTCTCAACGCGGCTTGTACGAATCTTGTGGCTTGATGAGATAATGCAGGTTTATCGCGAGTCGCATACCCGAGGAGCCCGGGAGCCGGAGACTCGTCGATTAACAATCGCGAATGAGTATTGTCGGGAGCCAATAAAAAAGGCTGCATCTGCGGAAGTTTGGGCAGTACTTCTTCATATAAAAGTCTTCTGCTTCGTTCTCTGGCAACAACAAGCTCTATTCCTTCTTCGGGAGTGACGCCAAAGGTACGGTGCATATATACGGATTTGGGATTCTTAACCCTAAAATTCGCCTTTACCTTTCTGGCAAACTCACGAACCTGAAAAAGTATTGGATTGCGGCGTCCGCCGCCACATTCGAACTGGTACGCCATATCCGGGTCCAAAACACCGGAATCCCTGATCCATTCCTGGACAGGTAGATATTTTTCAAATTCACGTGTGACCGAATAACGATACGCCATTCGATCACCAGAAAAATCCGCTGAAACATTACAATTTCCAAAATCACCACCATAAGGTTCCCATTGATCAACCAGTCTTACGCCATCCTGATTCGGATGTTCCGTAATAAGCCCATGCGGATAACCGGAAAAAGGAGTGACCGAAACGCTAACCCTTTTCGGATCATAGCCAAATCCCTCGACGGCGGCATATTTGAGGACATCCGGATGAGCACATCTCTGCCTAACCTGCTCAATTACCTTTGCGATACTATGGCGAGAAAACCAACCCATTTCAACAACCTCTGTCGGCATCGCGTCAACCATACCTCGAAAGTCGGTCGGCTCACTCGTTCTGACGATAACCCTATCGGAACCAACCTCCCGACATGCCGCCTTAACACCTCTATGAGTTCCGCTTGTATAAGGGTCACCAGCCTTGAGAACCTCGAAAGGCAGAACATAATCCCCCCCCCTCGTCAACTCGCGCAGATAAACAAGCGCACCGTTCTTCCCTCCAAGCTCATCTATATGATCGCGAAGTTTTTTGTCCAAAATGGGGATTCAAAGAAAAGGAAAGCGATTTTACCCGAAAATTTATTAAAAGCAAATGAGAGATATGGCTTTAGGCAAGCGCAAGAGCTTATCGATCAAAAGTCGATGGTGGGCAGGGAAGGATTCGAAGACCGTTTCGACAAAGTTTTTCTAAACCTGTTAGCCGAATAATTGAAAATGCTGAAGTGGGGGTGGGTTGTTATTCATAAACCTGGGCATGAGTGCCAATACTTATGAATTTTGCACTGTTTTTATCTATTAACTTATAAACAACTCTATAATCTCCTGTAACCGAGAAAGCTCTATACCCTATCAAATTCCCTCTCAATGGATGAACTTTAAGAAATGGATGTGATGGGGTTTTTATAAACATATCTAAACGCTTTTCAAATTTGTCCTGTATTTTCCCAGGAAGTTTATTGAATTTTTTCTTAAAATTCTCTGTGAAATATATTTGCATTTTATTTTTTTAGTGCCTGCATAGCGGATTTTGCTGTTTTAAAAGGACCTGAAACTTTGTCATTCTCATCTGAATACAAAATATTTAATTCCTCCTCAACGGTAAGTCCGTTTTCTGTCGTCATTATGAGTTCACCATTTATTTTCTCTGTTAAAATCAGCTTTATATAAGCCGATGTATTGATACCTTTTTTCTGAGCAAGCTTCTCAAGCTTCTTTTTGAGCAGATCATCTGCCTTGAATGAAATTGTAGCCATGTTGGTTTACTTAGTATTACTTTCGCTTATAATTGTATACTTTTGATGACTTGATGTCAAATTGGGCAGGGAAGGATGACGCCTCCGCCGATGGCGGCGGCTAGGCTCCTGCGCCGCTCGGTAATCCTATGATTTTATCCTCGGAGCTCGAACCTACGGTTCTCATCCTTCCACATGAAAACTGCCCCCGAGCGTTGCTCGGAGCCATTTCCATGGTGGGCAGGGAAGGATGACGCCTCCCCCGCTAAGCGGGGTCGTCTTGTCCCTGCGCCGCTCGGTCATGCCAGAGTCTTCGCCTCTGTCGCGACTCTCGCTATCCTCGGGACCCGAACCCTAGGTTTCGATCCTTCCTGATCCGCATTCAAAAACAGCTCTCACCTTCGGTGGAGCTTTCTTGAATGGTGGGCAGGGAAGGATTCGAACCTTCGAAGGCTGAGCCAACAGATTTACAGTCTGCCCCGTTTGACCGCTCCGGAACCTGCCCATAATGATTTGCCAAGCGATTATAGCGAAAAAACGCCGTAAGGCAAAAGCTTTTTACATTTTTGAATAAGTGAAATACCTGCTAAAATAGCGGTCGCTATGCCAAATTTCTTAGTACAAGGACAACACGCGCTGAACGGAGAAATCGCAATCAGCGGCTCAAAAAACGCCGCTCTTCCGATCATTGCGGCATGTCTGCTTACAAAAGAACCATGCATACTTAATAATGTGCCTGATATATCGGACGTACATACGATGCTTAGTATTCTGGAATCGATAGGAGCGAAAGTAGCTTTCAAAAATCATCAAGTTTTCGTTGAGGCGAAAGATATTAGCGGAACATCGATCAGTCACGAACAGGTGGGAAAACTAAGGGCTTCCATACTGGTTATGGGGCCGCTTCTTGGACGAGCCGGAGAGGTGCAAATGGCTTTTCCGGGCGGATGCGTACTTGGCAAGAGGTCTGTACATGCACACACTCATGCACTCAAGAGTCTTGGAGCGGAAATAGTTGACGACGAAGCCAAGCTTCACTTAAAAGTTGGCAAACCGAAAGGAGCCAGAGTGATAATGGCGGAAGCAAGTGTAACGGCTACGGAAAACGCGATAATGATGGCTGTTCTGGCCGAAGGTTCTACCGAGATAAGATGGGCGGCGATGGAGCCACACGTTCAGGATCTTTGTAATTTCCTTAACAAAATGGGAGCAAAGATTACAGGAATTGGTAGCCATACTTTGCAAATAGAAGGAGTCTCGGAACTGAGCGGCGCAAATCACGCTGTAACATCGGATTATCTTGAGACCGGCACACTCGCACTTGCGGGAGTTTTGACAAAAGGGAATCTGACGCTGACAAACTGCCATCCCGAGGACTTAGACAGTTTCTGGCAAAAGCTAGAAGAAGTCGGCGCAAGTTTCGAGCTTAGTGAGAACAAAGTAATAATCAGGCCTGTAAAAGAACTAAGATCGGTAGAAAAACTAAGGACAGCAGTATACCCTGGATTCGCAACGGACTTGCAAGCGCCATTCGCCGTACTGCTAACTCAAGCTGACGGAGAGAGCAAGATATACGAAACATTATTCGAAGGACGCCTTAATTACTTGTACGAACTGCAACGCATGGGTGCTGAGATCGACATGTTAAGTCCGGACCAAGCGCTGATTCACGGCCCGACGAAGCTACGCGGAGTACCGATAGCAAGTTGTGACATACGTGCCGGAGCCGCTATGGTGCTGGCCGCATTAATTGCAGAGGGAGAAACAGAGATCAGCAATATCAACTACATAGATCGAGGCTACGAAATGCTGGACGAGAAGCTACGCAGCTTAGGAGCCAAGATTGAGCGTAGAGGAGCCTAGAACACCATAGTGACTCTGCCATCCAGATCGGTCCGATAAACATCGGCGCCTATTTCTTCAAATATAGTCATAGCCTCGTCATGCGGATGGCCGAACGAATTATCAGATCCGCATTCTATTACGACAATCCCTGGTGAGACAGCCTGAACGAAAGCAGTGCTACTCGCAGTACGGCTACCATGATGGCCGGCTTTCAGGATGTCGCTTGAGAGCAAGACTCCTTCGGAAAGAAGCATCTCTTCTACTTCGATTTCGGCATCACCGGTCAGTAAAATTGCGGTATCTCCATAAATAAGCCTGATAACAATGGAAGAGTTGTTCAAATTGTCGAACTCTTTACCCGAGATTTCGTCAAACGGATACAAAACATCCAAAAAAACGCCATCGCCGAAATCAAAATCATGCTCGGCCGATGCAAAATACACATCAGCCTCAAGAGGCAGATCTTTTAAAAATTCCTCATAATAACTGTTTGTATATGAGACGCCGGTAATCAGTGCCGCATCTACATTGTATCTCTTGAGTACGGCGACAAGCCCTTCGATATGGTCGCTATGCGGATGAGTCAGCACCATCAAGTCTATATCTTTCTCAAGAAAAGGGAGTACATCGTTAAGTTCGGTCAAAACAGAAGTGCCGGGGCCGCCATCAATCAAGATGATTTTGTCGCTCGGCGTCTGAATCAAAATCGAATCCCCTTGCCCGACATTGAGGAAGTTCACGACTAAGTGACCATGGGATAGCCTGGATACGTGAATCCACGTCAGCAGTAAGGTCAAGCAAACAAGAGGTACGATGTAACGGCGAAGTTTTTTCATGCCATGCAAACTAGCATAGCAACATTAAATTTCCGTGAAAAACCACACCTTACACCCTCTTCCTCCTCAAATACCCTGTTCCAAGAGCTGTTGCAAGAAGGACGATGCCTAATCCTGCTCCAGTTTCCGGAAGAGTAACAGTTGTAATACTACCTTCGGTCTCATTGCCGTCAACGTCTACAACAGTAAGTTTGAAAGTATAAGTCTGGCCGGCGGTAAGTCCGCTCACAGTGTGACTTGTGACTTCTGAGCCAAGAGACTCAAAGTCGCCGTAGCTGTCACCATTGTCGTCACTTACGTATAGAAGCTGGTCTGCGATAATATCGACATTATTGTCGTTCGCATCCCATGAAAGATCTACGGAATTATCATCCGATGCAACGCCAACGAAATTGTTAATATCTTCGATAGTAAGAATTTCACTTAACTCTGTAATGGGAGCACTGTAACTGGCAGTGCGATCAAAAGTGTTTGTAAGCTCATTGCCAGACATATCGCGTACACCTTCTGCAACCAGTATGTAGTCTTCGCCCGCAGCCATCTCTTCAACTTCGAGAACTACTACGGATGGATCACCTTCATCCTGAGTCACGCTCAAGACAGCAAGTTCCGACTCATCTGCTTTTAGAGTAATAACAAAAAGGTTCTCGGAATCTTCGGACAAGACAACATCTTCGCTGAAAGTAACGGTAACCTCTGTAAGACTAGAAACTTCGACTCCGGAAATCTCAGGAGATACTTCGTCAGCTTCTTCCGAAGCAGTGTCATGGTCCTCTGTGTCTTCCTCAGGGGTTGTCTCTTCGACTACCGGCTCAGATCCTCCGTCAAATACAGCAGTGTCAGTAGTACCACTTACAACAGCATTGCCGGAAAGATCAGTTATTTGAGTACCTACCGTAATCATATAACTCATACCTTCCTCTTGAGTACCTGTAACGACAAGAACAGCCCTAGCGTCTTCGTCAGAAAGATAAGCATCAAGAATGTCTAACTCTTCGTCGGTTTCAAGACTTACGATATTAAAAGCCGATGTAGTGCTCGCAGGAAGATCGACATCCTCGGAAAAAACAACTTCAACCACCATATTATTTGTTGCGGTTACGCTAAGCACATAAGGAGCGGTTGTGTCTTCGGAGTCAGTAGATACGGGAGTAGCAGAAGCCTCATTACTGTAATATTCACTCTCGTTTCCGGTAGCATCTAGAGCTGTTACGGCAAAATAGTAAGTTACGCCGTTCTCTAGACCATCAACAGTATAAGATATGTCATCATCAACTTCGAGTTTTCCCAATGTGTAGCTGCCACCATCTTCACTTACACTATCAAGACCATAATAAATCTTGTAGCCGGTAACGCCGACATTGTCAGTAGCAACGTTCCACTGGAGAATCACTTCGGAATCGCCAGGGTAAGCGACAAGACCTTCGACATCAGAAGGCACCTGCAGATCGTCTGCAGCGAAAGTATGTGGCACGGCAAGCCCCAATAGAAGAGTCACGATAGCCAGCGAAGGCAGTTTCCTAAACATGGTAATTTTGTTTTAAAAGTTAGTTTTAAATCAGTAAATTATACCAAAAAAACGCACAAAGATCAAGACTGGCGCCATTTCCGTATACACCCACTAGGCCCTACTTCGTGCGGCCGGTCCTCTTGATTCTAACCTCTGCAACATGCTTGTTTCGATCAAGCATCAACACTTTCAGCTCGAATTTGTCAAAATTAATGACCTCGCCTTTCTTGGGGAAGCGACCAAGTTTTTCAACAATAAGATAATTAATCGTCTTATGTTCCGGCTCAGGGAATACGATGCCAAGTTCATCGCTGATATCCTCGAGTACCGCTCTGCCGTTTGCAAGGACGGTGTTATCACTGATTTTTGTGTAATGCTCCTCATCAATATCTGATTCATCGACGATTTCACCAACGATTTCTTCGAGCACGTCTTCAAGAGTGATCAAACCTGCAGTACCTCCGTGCTCATCAATGACAATAGCCATATGAGAGCGTTCTTTTTGGAAGATATGGAACAGCCTATCGATTTTCATCGAAGGCGGAATTGTCAGGGCTTTGCTCGGGTCGATCTGTTTAAGGGTTTTGTCGTCATCCTCTCCATGCATGGCCGAAAGAACATCTTTGATATTTACTATGCCGACAATATTATCGATGGTTTGGCGGTACACGGGAACCCGAGATAGCCCATGATGGACGATGAAACCGGCAGCTTCTTTGACGTGAGTGGTCTCGGGCAGAGCCTCTATCTCTACGCGAGGCACCATAATCTCCTCGACACGCGTATCGGTGAACTCAAGAACATTTTCAATCAATTCGCGCTCATGTTTTTCAATCTCCCCTTCTTCCACTCCGATAGTCACCATAGCCTTGAGTTCATCTTCGGTAACGAGCTTTTTTATTGCATTCTTTCCTCCGCAAATATATACAAATACGGAAATGATTTTGTCCAGGATAAGAATAATCGGCCAAATAACGAATTGAAAACCAAGCAGAATCGGGGCGAACAATAGAGCAAGCGATTTGGAATGAGTTGTAGCAAAAGATTTCGGCATGATCTCTCCGAACATCAGAATGAAAAATGTCATTAAGGCCGTAACGATAGTAATCGATACGGAATGAAAAGCTTGTTCAAAAACAACAGCGGCATAAACGGCAGCCCATACATTCACGAGATTGTTCCCTACGAGAATCGTTATAAGAAGTTTGTGTGGATTGCGCTTGAGTCTTTTGAGGGCGATGGCACCGTTTAGCTTCTTGTGAGCCATGTCTCTTACCTGTGCCGGCGATAGCGACATTAGCGCGGTTTCGCTCGCCGAAAAGAATCCTGAAAGCAGGAGTAAGACGAGAAGTATTAGTATTTGCCCAATCATTTTATTGAATTTTGTAAGCTCGCTCCGTTAATTATACCAAAAATATTTTTTTTAAACTAGATATATATGCCAAGTGTTTGATAAACTACACGGCGATGTTATCGGAAGAAATTAAAAACTTGGTTAGGAAGGCCGCGTCGGAGCCAGAAATACCGTTGGAACAGCCTTCGGACAAATCTCATGGGGAGTACTCGACCTCTATAGCTCTTAAACTTGCGAAACAACAAAACATAAGCCCGAGAGAGTTTGCGACGGAGCTTGTCTCCAAGATCGACAGGTCGGATTTGATTAAAAGAATCGAGATCGCGGGTCCCGGATTTATAAATTTCCACTTAAGCAAAAAAGCTCTAAGAAAACAGATAGCGAGAAGCGGAGAGCAAGGCGAAAAGTTTGGTAACGGATCTCACTTCAAGGGTAAAAAGATCATGGTCGAATTTGCTCATCCGAACACTCACAAGGCCTTCCATATAGGTCACCTAAGAACGCTTAACCTCGGTGAATCACTCGCGAGAATTTTGACAGCTCAAGGCGCAACGGTGTTTCGCGCCAATTATCAGGGTGATGTCGGGCTGCATGTAGCCAAATGTCTATGGGGCTATATGCATGAAGAAGAGCCGCAAGATCTCAAAACGCCGCAGGCAAAAACGGAATTTCTTGGCAAGGTTTACGCCAAGGGTGCTCAAACTTTTGAAAAAGACGAAAATGCAAAGGAAGAAATTTATGAAATCAATAAGAAAATATACGCACAAGATCCTGAAATAATGCCTCTATGGAAAAAGACCAGACAGTGGAGTCTGGACTATTTTGATTATTCATATGAGAGATT
Source organism: Candidatus Peregrinibacteria bacterium CG2_30_44_17 (assembly GCA_001873565.1). Taxonomy (GTDB): domain Bacteria; phylum Patescibacteriota; class Gracilibacteria; order UBA1369; family UBA12470; genus CG2-30-44-17. The sequence continues at coordinate 10,464 of MNZJ01000023.1, forward strand.
CGGAACTTTCTTTGACAGACTTTTCTTTGAGAGCGAAGTTTATGACCTCGGAAGAAATTTGGTTTTGGAGCATCTGGACAAAGGAGTGTTCGAAAAATCGGAAGGTGCCGTGATCTTCCCCGGCGAGAAGCACGGACTTCATAATAGAGTCTTCATAACCGGAGAGGGTAACCCGACATACGAAGCCAAGGAAATGGGGCTGGCAAAACTGGAGCAAGAAGCTTTTCCATTCGACTTAAATATCCACGTTGTTGGCAATGAACAAGCGGAGTATTTCCGTGTTGTTATAGAGGCTATGAACGCAATCTATCCGGGGCTAAAAGATCGTCAAAGACATCTGGCGTACGGCATGGTCAATCTGGCGAGCGGCAAGATGTCATCACGTACTGGAGAGGTTATAACGGCCGAATTTTTGATAGAAGAGGTTAAGAAAGAGCTGGCAAAAGTCATGAAAGAATCGGACATGACTGACGAAGAGAAAACGGAAGTCATGGAGAAGGTGGCGATTGGTGGCATTAAGTTTATTATGCTATTTGGACACGCGAAGAACGACATCGCTTTTGATATGGAAAAAGCTGTCAGGCTTGATGGAGACAGTGGACCGTACTTGCAATACGCTTATGCGAGAATTTCATCGATTCTCAGCAAAGTCGAAAGTAGCGCGGAGCCGAATTTCGATATGTTAACCGAATCGGATTGGGACTTGGCACGCAAGTTGAACGGGTTTGAATACGCAGTAACCAAGGCGGCGGAAGAGCTTTCGCCTCATTATATTGCTCACTATTTGCTGGAGTTGGCGTCGGAATTCTCAGGATGGTACGGAGTAAGCAGCGTGAAAAACGCGGACACGGGACTTATGGAGGCAAGGATAGAGCTTCTTAAATCTGTCAGGCAAGTTATAAGGAACGGCCTGTACCTGATGGGCATAGAAGTGCTGCAAAAAATGTAATACAAACTGCGAATCGGTATAAGCAATTCGAAAATTTAGACAAAAATCAGCAGCTGGGTAATACTAAAGATACCTATAAACCTAAGGCCAAGACAATGAAACTCATATACTCTTTTCGCGAGGGAGCGGCAAATATGAAAGATCTGCTCGGAGGGAAAGGGGCTAATTTGGCGGAGATGACCAAGTTAAGCCTGCCGGTACCGCAAGGATTTACGATTACAACGGAAACATGCAATCTGTTCTTGAAGAACGGAGACTATCCGGAGGATTTTGGAGACCAACTGCGGGAAAAACTACACGAGCTCGAGGACGCTTCCGGCAAACAACTTGGAAGTATCGGGAACCCACTCTTGGTATCTGTCAGGTCGGGAGCCAGAGTCTCAATGCCGGGAATGATGGATACGGTTTTGAATTTGGGACTCAATGACGAGACCGTAAAAGGGCTTATATCTCAGACCGAAGATGAGCGGTTCTGTTATGATGCGTACAGAAGATTCGTGCAAATGTTCGGTGACGTGGTCCTTGGGGTTGACCATGACAAATTCGAAGAAGCCTTGGAATCACTCAAGGAGAAGCGAGGAGTGAAGCTGGACACGGAACTAAAAGCGGAAGACTTAAAAGAACTTGTGAGCACTTTTAAAAAAATAATCAGCGCCGAGACGGGAGGCGAATTCCCAGAACAGCCGGCACTTCAGCTTAAATTGGCAATAGAGGCGGTCTTCAAATCATGGAATAACAAACGAGCAAGAACGTACCGTAATTTGAACGGAATTCCTCACGATATCGGAACGGCGGTGAACATACAGTCGATGGTTTTTGGCAATATGGGCGAGACATCGGGTACGGGCGTGGCGTTCACGCGTTGTCCGTCTACGGGGGCGAAGATTTTTTATGGAGAGTATCTGATGAATGCTCAAGGCGAGGACGTAGTGGCGGGGATTCGTACTCCGGAGCCGATTGATGAACTTGAGAAACGTATGCCGGAGATTTACGGACAACTTTTCGAGATAAAAAACATATTGGAGCAGCATTATAAGGACATGCAGGATCTGGAATTTACCATAGAAAAAGGGAAGCTCTTCATACTGCAGACAAGAAATGGCAAGAGAACGGCAAGATCAGCAGTGCGAATCTCCGTGGCGATGGTTGCCGAAGGACTTATCACAAAGGAGGAAGCTCTGATGCGCATAAATCCGGAAGTTCTGAATCAACTGCTTCATCCATCGATAGATCCGAAGGCGCCACTAAAGGTATTAACCAGAGGGCTGCCAGCATCACCTGGTGCCGCTACGGGCAAAGCGGTCTTCACGCCGGACGATGCGGTGCAAATGGTGGAGGATGGTGAAAAAGCAATCCTTGTTCGTAAAGAGACAAGTCCGGAAGATATTCACGGAATGCATGCGGCGGAAGGCATACTGACTTCTACTGGTGGCAATACGAGCCACGCGGCGGTTGTTTGTCGCGGCATGGGCAAGCCATGTGTCGCAGGAGCAAGCGGCGTCATAGTAAATGGAAAAGCAAAAAAATTCATAGTCGGAGATCTGACAATAAAGGAAGGAGACTTGATTACATTAAATGGGACAACAGGAGAGCTTATCTTGGGCGAAGTGCCAATGGTAGAGCCAAAACTCGAAGACGAATTCGGGCATCTGATGCAATGGGCTGACGAAATACGGAAACTGCATATACGAACGAATGCAGACACGCCGGAAGACGCCGAAGTGGCAAGACATTTTGGAGCGGAGGGGATCGGACTTTGCAGGACGGAGCACATGTTTTTCGAAGACGATCGTATCCCTCTGATGCGAGAGATGATTATAAGCAAAGACAATCCGCAGGCGCGTAAGAGAGCGTTATCAAAGTTACTGCCGGTCCAGAGGAAAGATTTCATCGCAATTTTCGAAGCGATGAACGGGTTCCCAGTTACAATAAGACTGCTTGATCCGCCTTTGCATGAGTTCCTGCCGGACCCAAGCGATACAAAAAAAACAGCTATGCTTGCAGGGGAACTTGGCATGACGTACGAAGAAGTACGCGACATTATAGAGAATTTGCATGAAGTAAATCCAATGCTCGGGCATCGCGGATGCAGGCTTGGCATTACATATCCGGAAATCTACGAAATGCAGGTCAGAGCTATTCTGGAGGCAGGCATAGAATGTCATAATAAGGGAATTAACGTGAAGCCGGAGATAGAAGTGCCGTTGGTCAGTGACGTAGAAGAGCTAAAAACGGTAAAGAAGATGATTTCCAAGGTAGCCGATGAACTGGGAGAAGAGATCAAGTTCAAATACAAAGTGGGAACAATGGTGGAGTTGCCGAGAGCATGTCTGACAGCGGATAAAATAGCCAAAGAAGCGGAGTTCCTTTCATTCGGTACTAACGATCTTACTCAAACAACTTATGGTCTAAGCCGCGACGATGGAGGCAAGTTTTTACAACTATATATGGAGAACGGGATTATGCCGGAGGATCCAACAGTCACGATTGACAGAGATGGAGTAGGCGCATTAATGAGGACGTGCGTAAGTCTCGCACGCAAGGAAAAAGAGAATATAGAGATAGGAATTTGCGGCGAACATGGAGGCGATCCAAGGTCGGTAGAATTCTGCCATGAAATAGGCCTCGATTACGTGAGTTGCTCTCCATACCGCGTGCCGATAGCCAGATTGGCAGCGGCACAAGCGGTAATAAAAGAGAGGCGGAATATAGCCGAACTACCATAAAACGGCAGTAAACCTCAAAGACTATTTTGCCATATGGCTTTGTTGTCAAAAGCCTTAAATAGCTCTGCTATTCTTCGTTTTTGACGCCTTGCCATATGGACAAAATAGCCTCCGTTCTTTATGCCATTTTATGGTAGCTCGGCTATACTATTCAATAGTTATACTTGAGAAGCCTCCGGAGAAATTTATGATGCTCGGATCGGACATGCTCTGTAATACTGCTGGTTCGGATACGAACTGGCCGGGATTTATTACGCGAGCATAGTACGAGAAGCTTATAGTCTCTACCTCATAGTCGTTTTTGTAGACATAGAACGATGCGGATTGACCATCGATATTGTAAGGAGTTCGGATATCATCGTCATAATATTTGCCATTGGTAGCCTGTGACGTGATCTTAAGCCCACTCGGCAAATAGTCCGTCACTCTATAAGCACCGGACATTGAAGTCGGCACATCCACCGTTATGTGGACTTCGACCAAGTCGCCGGGAGAAAAAGCTGTTGTTTGAGAGCCCTTGGTGCCATCAACAACGGTATAAAATCTCGAAACGGAGATAGCGGAATCGGTGTCGGCAATTTCAATATCCATAGTTTCATAAAACTTCGTGATCACCATGATGTCACCGGAAACCTCGGAGAATTCCGCATTCGCAACTTCACTTGCCAGCATACTTTCCGTATGAATTTCTGCGTTCTTCAATGTAATCAGTTCTCGGTTGAGCTTGAAAGAAACTTCAGTATCAACCCCATAATACAGAAGGGCCTTTGCATACATAACTTTTTCAACAACACTGAGGTCATAAACGTCATCTGGAATATTAGAGAAAAAGTCATAGTGATCCGTGCTGCCAATTTGGGCTGCCAAAACAGCCATCAGAGGGGGATAAGAATCCTCATCGTTTACGGACAGATATAAGTCGATAGCCTTTGCCTTGGACCCTATCTCCATGTATGCAAGAGCGGAATAAATCTTCTCTTCATCTGAGAGTTCATACGATGACGTCAGGTAATCAAGATCGATCAGCATTTTGTCATCAACGGCGGCGAGGCCATAAATAGCCTGGATTTTTTCAAGAAGAGTGTAGTCGTCACCCTCAAGGATACTGTGGAAATAATTATTCAACCCTACAGTGTCCCAAAGACCGGAATCAAGTGATGCAAGTTTGGCACTAAGCTCCAGTCTGGTGCTATCGTTAGGGAAAAGACCGATTCCGCCATCGGCATCTTGGTATAAGAAATTGTCAAACTCGTATGGGGAGAAATCTTCACCGAAATAATCATTAAGGAGCTTGATAGCGGCGGCTTTTGCCGCGACTTCGTCGGCTCTGTCACCGGAGGACGTAGCGGCAGATACAAGTTCGTTATAAAAAACGCCGACCTCGTAATTCATGAAACTCATTTCGGTGCGTCCAGAGCTGCCATATTGCATGCCAGGAGTTTCCGACAAAAGACCTTTCCATGTCTGTTCTGCGATAAGATGAGAGTCAAGCACTGTAACGGTAGTCATAAGCGCATCTCCTTCATCATCGACTTCTGCGTATGAGGTAATATTATGCTCACCTTCGGTTAGAGTTCCAAGGTCAAAGTAAGCCGCTTCATAAGCCGTAGCACTCTTCTCCTCGGACAGTCCGAGACTTCCTGACTCGAGGCCAACACTAAGTTGCATGCCGGCAGACAGGTAATCTCCATAAGCACGCACGGATATAGTAGGAGTGTCGGCGGTCAAATACTCGTCGTTGATAACAGGCACAACGAACACAGGTTTAGAAACATCAAGGTTGGAGGTTCCAAATCCTGCCTTGCGATCATCGCTGATAGCGGTCGCAACAATCCTCCAAGAAGTTATATTGTCAGGCAGCTCAAATGTGACGGAGCCAACCCCGTTTGCACCAAGATCAATGACATCAAAAAGAGCAGTATCCTTGAGATCACTACGGACACTTCCCTTGTCATTGTGAACATAAATCCCGTTGGCAAAATAAGTGTGATAATCCTTTACCTCAAAATTGTATACATACACTGGCTCATCAATATATTGAATAGTCTCAACCAAGACGTCATGTCCATCCGCGTCGACCAAAACGTCTCCAATAGTCATGTCTGACGCAAGCTTCCATTGGCCATTGATAAGCATCACGTGTTCCCCCGTTACGCCAAGCATATTATTGATTAATATGTATTCAGAAACATAGTGCTCGTAAGTACCGGCAACTTCGCCGGTAACAAGCTCGTCATCAAACTCGCTACGCCTAGTCAAAATAGTATCGCCGGATTCGATATCCTCAATATTCTTCATGCTGCCATCGGCCATCATTATCTGTGTACCGGCAACGAAACAACCACCCTTGCCACCACCGTCATAAGCTGGGTATACATGCGAAGCATAGCCATACCTGGATCCTGGATCCAAGGGAGCATACAGGTCGCTCAAAGGGTCGGAGATTTCATCTGAGTAGAGAGCATAATAAGCTTCGTCCACCATAAATACGTTAAGAGCTCCGGAAGCAGGCTTGCCAGTGGCTGCATCAGTCACTGAGAAAGAAAGAGTTGCCATATCGCCGGGGCTATACTCGCCTGCGTCAGCGTCAATTTCTATATCGAGTTTCTCATTGCCCTCATAATCGTAATATATCTGCTCAGGATAAGTTGATAGATAATACTGTCCATCAAACATAATAGCTTTGTATGTGATGCCGGGTATCATGTCTTCATCGAACTTTACCGAATAACTTGGACTTGAAGTGACTTCATAATCCCTAAGACCTCTTTGAAGCTCAAGGAAAAGAAAGCTGAAATTCTCTTCATCAAAAGTGTCAGGGACAGAGTACGCAAGATCCATATCAACACTGTCTCCAACGGAGAAGGAGTCTTCGTCCATATTATCAAACTCAACATAGTTGAAATCAGCATAGTACATGCTGTCGGCAGAACCGGCATAAATCCATTTGGAAGATTCGTAGTAGTTCCCGTATTGATCAATGACTGTGTAATAAACAACATAAGACGAATCGGCATTGAGGGTAAGCTCTCTATCAGCTTCGCCGTTCTCGTCAGAGTAAATAGTGAACGCATCATAATCGACATAGTCATAAGTGTAGCTATATTTAGTCTTGGAAACTTTGTCGATGTAGTCGTAATAAGTGCCAGATTCCTTTTTGTCCGCAACATACTCCTTGATATCAACGTCTATCTGAGTGTTGGGGGCTGGAGATCCGTATATTTCGTCTGTAGATACGCTCATGTATCCATCGTAAGACCTGACTTTGTCTATATCGACATTCATAGTTTGGAGGTGCAAGGATTCATGATCGGCAGACACTTCCGGAGCGCCTACGGTAGAAGCTATAATCTTGATTTTCGCTTCACCGGATATGTCAGCTTCTTCCTCGTATTGAGGGTAAACATTGACGTACTGAGATTCAAAAAACGGACAATAGGTCTGTGAGCAATTATTAGACTTTGCAATATACTCAAGAGCAAGGTTCCCTTGGTCGTTAGTCGCAACGTATTCATCGTCCCCAACAGGTGGAGCATACTTGACGGCCAAATTCGAGACCGGCGTGCCTTCGAAGAAAGTCGAATTAATATCTATGGAGACAGTGTCGCCGGGGAATACATAAGTTTCGTCGGTTTCAATACTAAGATCGTATGCAGGCTTTACAAAGTACTCAACCGAGAACTGCGCGCTGTCTACAAAATTCTCTCCATCAAAAAGGTAGATTGCATAATCGCCGGAAGGATATTTCTCAAGGTCGACGTAGCTTTCGAAAGGCTCAGCGGAAGAGACAGAGAGAGACTCCTCAAGGTAAACAGTGCCATATTTTTCGATATATTCCATGTCAGAAGACCATGCATAATCAGAAACGATTAGCGTCAAATCTCCCTTGATAGCACTATCACGCCCCTCGACATAACCCCAGAAATAGACTCTGTCTGTAGGATGATAAGTCGTCCTTTCGGTAGTCAAAAAACTCCAATAATCAGACGCACCAATGCTGTCCTCGGAGGCATAATCAAAAGCATAATAAGTCTCGTAAGAACCATAAGTGACTCTGATAAAATCATATTCGTCATTGTTGACCTCGGGCAGATCAAACTCGGCAGTGCCATCGGCATCGGTTGTGTATGAGTAAGACGTACCAACAAGCTCAACGTTTGCACCGGATATAGGCTGACCTGTGGATACGTCATTGATCCACACCAGCCCAGAATCTTGCCCTGCGAAAACATACGCGGACATATCGCTAACTTGTACAAAAGCTTGATCTTTGGTATCGCCTTTTGAGACTTCCACTAAGTAATATCCCGGATCAAGAGTCTCCGGCAAAACCAGTAGATTAGAGGAGTAATAGCCATCGACAATAGCCGTATCGGAAGACTCTAGGACAGTGGAAAGTCCATCCGTAGAGAGGGAATAGTATTTAGACGCATATCTGGCCCAGCTTGGAATATTGGCATCCTTAAGCTCAATATTACCCATGTAATCTTCGCCACTTGAATACTGGTACACGGTAACGTCAATAACTTCAGCCTCGTCCTCGTCCCATCCATAATAAGACATCGTGAATGATGGAATGGCGCTTGTAGAGAATTCATACAGATCCCTATAAAATCCAAGATTCCCGCTGTCTCCGCTGTCTCCGCTAGTTTCGAACTGAAAGATATAGTCCTCGGCAAGGACTTTGTCAGATCCGGACAAAGGTAGCCCCGATAAAATAGTAACTGTATATATAGTGCCATCGGACATACCGTCTGGTACAAAAATCCCTGTCTTGCCCTGTACCTCGAATTGCCCATCGGTATACGGATCTATGTCGAAATAAGTCTCGAAGTCATCACTTGTAACTCCGTAAGAATTGAACTCAACTTCAATGCCTGTATCAATGGAGACAGCCGCGGACTCATCGGCCGGGTAGCTGCCACGAATAGCAAAATCATCAGATATTTGATAAGCCCATGAGTACTCCATCGGATATGGGCTCTCCGGGATCAGCGTAGCATCTAGAGATACTTGATAGACCTCACCTTCTTCCAAATCAGCAGCAGGCATAATAAGTACACTGGTGTCGGACTCTTGGTAGACCTCTATATCAAAATCAGGACTGATAGAGATAGCGGAAGTTGCAGCATCTGCATCAATAGGCCCTTTGCTTTCAAGCAAAAAGCCACTATCACTATCAACACCATCGGGGCCTTCACTAATAGCAGTCAAAACATAGTAATCTTTTGCGGCGGCGACATCTACGAGCCTCAAATTAGAGTCAAACAAGACTCCTCCCGGAGACACGGAATAAAACAGGACAGCTACGAGCAGAGCACCGGCAACCGCTGGTGCAAAAGCAATCTTCAAAAATCTCGGGATATGCCATTTAGTCGCAGGTTTTTGCGAAGCTACAGGTACTGCATTTATCTCGTTAGCCTTGCGTAGCAATGTATTCCTAAGATCGTTTTTAAAGCCCGCCACAGAGCGATTTTTCAGGATTTTTGATAATTTTTTCATGTTGTCGTCGATATTGTTCATAATGATTTAAAAGGTTAAAAATTGCATGTTTTCGCCAGTTTCGCAGTCGCGCGATTTAATTTCGCCCCAACGTTGGAAACAGTGATCCCAAGTACATCGGCTATCTCTTGATAGGACAACTCTTCGAAATACTTGAGTGACAAGATGTCCTGGTCATCTTCTTCCATTTGCCTCATCGCACTATTCAGAACTTTGAGTTTCTCCAGATGGTCTATTTCATTTTCAGAGCCTTTGAGGCCTGCATCCGCAGGTTCAAAACCGGATTCTGTCTCATGCCAGTTTTTGATGGACACATCCTGCTCCTTCTTGGATTTGCGGAAATACAAATTCATCTCATTGATAGAGATACGATAGAGCCACGCGGAGAAAGGTTTGCCCATGTATTCGTAAGTGTCGATTTTTTCCAGGGCGATCAGGAAAGTTTGAGAGGTCAAATCCTCTGCTAGCTGCACATCCGAGACGCGAGTCAGCATGTATTTGTAGATCTGATCGAAGTACTTATCGTACAGATTTACAAACTGCGTCTTGTCACGTTTGGCGGCAGCAACTAATTGCTGGTCCGATTCCATATTTATAAGTTATTTATAATTTATCCATCAACTAAATCCTAAATCCTAAGTCCTATCATATAATGCTGCTTTTGGGATTTATTACAACTTTTATGACTTTTCGTATAGAATGATGTGCGTAAATTTAACAACTGATCAATGGATAACTTGATGCAAGCTCTTAAGGGGGAGGCAAATTTGGCTGTAAAGCCACGCCCTTACTTCAATCATTCGGTGTCATTCAAAGGGGTGCACGACAGAAAAGCGCGAACGGAGATGATGGAGAAGGTAGGACTCAATGTGTTTTTCTTCCCTGCGGACATGATAACGGGATGCGATTTCTTGTCAGACTCTGGAACGACGACAATGACAGACGAGCAGTGGGCGGCACTGCACATGGGAGATGAATCTTACGGTTCAAACAAAGGATACTTCATGCTGAGAGATGCGGTTAACGACACTTTCGGACAAGGATTTTGGAACGAGCCTACGGCCAATAGACCGAATGCTTTTCTGTTTCATCAAGGGCGTGCTGCGGAAGACGCTCTTTTTTCTGTCTTGGGCGCGCTTGGCGAAGGGCAGATAATTCCAAGCAATGGGCACTTTGATACGACAGAAGCGAATATAGAAGCCAACAAGATCGAGGCCGTAAATCTTTTCTCTTCGGAGCTGAAAGACCCAAATTCAACTTCCAAGTTCAAAGGGAACATAGACACGAATAGACTGAAGACTCTTCTCGCAGAGTCGGCAGACAAGATCCCCGTGGTCTACATCACAATAACAAACAACACAGGTGGAGGTCAGCCCGTATCAATGGCCAATATCAAGGAAGCTTCCGAGATAGCTAATGCAGCAGGCAAGCCACTATTTTTGGACTCATGTCGTTTCGCGGAGAACGCATGGTTCATCCAAAAAAACGAAGAAGGCTACGCTCAAAAATCGATCAAAGAGATAGTGCGCGAAATGTTTTCATACGCCGATGGATTTACAATAAGTTTCAAAAAAGACGGACTCTCCAACATGGGCGGAGGTTTGTTCCTTAGAGATGGAGGCAAGTTCATGCAGAGTTATCCGCAAATCCCCGACATGTTAACGAATTTGCAGATTTTGCAAGAAGGACACCCCACATACGGAGGCATGTCCGGCAGAGATATTATGACTTTGGTTGTTGGCCTAAAAACAATCACAAGGCAGGAATACTTGGATGCTCGAGTACAGCAAGTTATAGACTTCGGACAAGCGATGGTCGATGCGGGAATACCGGTGCTCACGCCATTTGGAGGACACGCCGTATACCTTGACGTGAACAGATTCTTCGAAGGAACGAATATGCAGCCCGGCGACTTTGGAGGAATATCATTCACTGCAATACTACTCGCTGCTTACGGGCATCGTGCCTGTGAACTTGGGTATTTCGCATTCGGCTCTTACAACGGGGAGACAAACGAGGAAAAATTCCCGGAAGTGAATTTTGTCAGGTTCGCAGTACCTCGCTTAAGATATGAAAAGACAGACCTGGACTCGGTAGTCGAAGCTGTCAAAGAGATATACGAAAATCGCGATAAAATCCCACCGACAGACGTCATATACGGCAAAGAGTTGCCACTAAGACATTTCAAGGCGAGATTCGAATTCAAGAACTAGCTATTTGGCGGTAGTGGTAAAATGAGCCATGCCAAATGCAAAAGCAAAGCAAAGTGCGTACGCAACAGCGAAGCTTATCCAGTGGTATTTTGGAAACTGCGAATTAAACCAAATCAGGAGGACACTAAATAAGATAGCAGCGATTGCTCCGTAAATTCCTCCAACAAGGAACTCTCTGGCGGAGTTTTTGTCGTTCATCGTGATTATAGCACGTATGAAACGGCGAAAACTATAGGGATTCCACCCAAGGCACCGGCCAATCTAGGCCCGACAAATTGCGTAACCAAAAGGATAATAGCTGTGATTATGGCGGCGGCGAGACTTTTTAGGATGATGACCATGATGCTTTATACAGGGTTTATGCTACATGATTATAACACAGCTAAATCCGACCCTATAAATATAGAATAGGGCCGAATCTAGCTGGCGGAGAGGGGGGGATTCGAACCCCCGCGGCGGTAAAACCACCCTACAGGTTTAGCAAACCCGCCCCTTCAGCCACTTGGGTACCTCTCCGCGATTGTGGCTTATGCTTCAGTCAGAACGAAAAATCAAAAAACGCGCACACAATTTTTACCTTTTCTAAAAGGAATAATCAAGGTATTAATGGAACATGCTTATAGACATCCTCAAACTACTATGGCTATTTCTGCCGGCTGGCATAGCGAATATGAGCCCGGTGCTATTTAAAAAAGTACCGCTTCTCAACTATCCGATAGACGGTGGCAAGAAATTCCGTGGCGAGAGGATATTCGGAGAGCATAAGACATGGAGAGGCCTGATAGCCGGAATATTAATGGCAACGCTTGTCGTATATTTGCAAAAAATATCAGGACTAATCGACTACTCGGGAATAAACCCGTTGGTACTCGGTCCCCTTCTCGGAGCAGGCGCCTTGATTGGGGATGCGGTAGAGAGTTTTTTTAAGCGTCAGCACAAAATCAAACCAGGTCACTCATGGGTTCCTTTTGACCAAACCGATTGGATAATCGGAGCAGTAGTATTCGCGGAAATATATGTAAAGATAGGACTCGTTGATGCGATAATCGTAATAGTAATCTCAGGGCTGCTTCATCCACTTGCGAACTTACTCAGCTTCGCGCTCAAATTCCAAAAAGTGAAGCTTTAGCTTCTCTGCGACAGGCCCAACTTGGTTGCCTCCTATGACGTGTCCATCAATTTGCGTAATCGGCACTACGCCGGTGGTGGTTTTTGTTATAAAAACCTCATCCGCATCATAGAGATCCTCTGGAGTCACCTCGGCAAAAGAGACAGGCACAAGGTCTATGACCACTTGTCTGGTCACGCCTCTAAGGATCTGTCTATCCGTGGTGAAAATAGTCCCATCTTTCACCCAAAATAGGTTTGAGTAAGCACCCTCGCGTACATATCCGCGATCATCCACAAGCAGCGCCTCGTAATGTCCGAGCCTCGTGGCTTCGTCATGAGCATCTGTGGACTTGTCGTAAGGGAAAGCCTTTGCTTCGGGGTGATCTCGCATAACTTCCATACAAGTCGCCGAAACGCCACAGAAGACATCATTATCGATTTTCAGAGGATAGATCTCGACGATGACATCATCAGTAGTAGCAACAACTCTTATTCTGACTGGGAAAGTGCCATCATATTGCGAAACTTCGCTCTCAATTTGGCTACGGATATCTGCAAGGCTTTTGGGTAGTTCCATGTAGACAATCTCGGCAGATCGAGATAGTCTTTCTAAGTGCTCGTCCAGCTTAAAAATGTCGTGCCCATAAGTACGCATCGTCTCAAAAACTCCAAATTCAGGTCTGAATGGCTTCATCTCTATAAGTTTAAAAAAGATTTAGCTTTGTCGAGAGTCTCTTGATACTCGGCATCATTCTCTGAGTCGGCAACTATGCCACCACCAACATTCAAGTACAGTTTTCCGCCTTTTGCAATCAGTGTCCTGATAACGATGCTTGTGTCCATATTGCCACAATTGCTCAGGTATCCGATAGCTCCGGTATAAGGTCCGCGACAAACAGGCTCAAGCTCGTCAATTATCTCCATGCTCCGCTTTTTTGGGCAGCCTGTGATCGATCCACCAGGAATACACGCCTTAAGCAAATCAACGGCATCAAGGTCATCGCGCAAAACGCCTTCAACAAGAGAGTAAGTGTGCCAGACGGTAGGGCAAGCCTGAATAGCACGATGCGAAACAACTTGGACGCTGCCTATTTTGCAGACTTGTCCAATATCATTACGTAGAAGATCGGTTATCATTGAGAGCTCCGCCGCCTCTTTCTCGCTCTCCATAAGATCCTGTTTCAGCATCTCGTCTTGAGGCGGCGTTTGTCCACGTGGACGTGTACCCTTGGTTGGACATGTCTGGACAATGTCGCCATTAAGCTTGAGAAATCTCTCGGGTGAAGCACTCAAAATATGGAAGCCCTCGCCTTCTAAGTACGCGCTGAACGGGGCTGGATTGACTCCGCAAATTTTCGCAAAAAGCGCACGATAATCGCCGTCAAAATCCGCCACCAGGCGGTGCGTCAAATTAACCTGATAAATGTCACCATCCAAAATATACTCTTTGATTCTTGCAAAAGCTGCATCGTAATCATCTTCACTCATTTCAGGTTTGAACTCGAGTCCGAAAGGCTCTCTTCTACAGGCCAAATCTCGACTCCAAACCGCCTCGACTTCATCAGGAACGCTTGTAAAAAGCGTCCTCTCCTCATTATCAAAACATAAAAATTTCTCATAGTAGTTCGCGGAAATCAGCGGCATGCCAAGATCGTCCGTAGCCGTCTTTTTAATCTCAAAAAGATCATATCCAAGGTCGTAAGAAAAATAGCCGACTTCTCCACCGCAAAACGGAATGCCGCAGCTCTCGGTACGCTTACGCCTTCTCAAATCGTCAAAACTCTCAGCATGCCCAGACGAATCCCACGCAATAATAGACCAACGTTCTCCCTCCGTATTGCGCCCCGTATGCAGGAAACTAACTCCTGTTTCATCATTCATTTTGAGGAAAAAAAACACAGGGTCGAAATCACGAATTTTAAGCTCAGTAATTTGCATGCAAAAAATTAGTAATAATAATGTCTCCGCCTTCGGTAAGGAACGACTCCGGATGGAATTGCACTCCGAAAACAGGGAGCTGCTCGTGCCGTATTCCCATTATCACGTTGTCGGGTGTCCAGGCGGTCAGCTCAAAACCTTTTGGCACGTGGTCAATAACAAGGGAATGATAACGGGCGACCGTTAGTGGATTATTGGAGTTGCGAAAAATACCATCGCCATTATGAATAACATCAGTGGTTTTGCCGTGCATTACTTGTGGTGCTCTAACGGTTTTTGCTCCAAAGACTTCGCCTATACATTGATGACCTAAGCATACACCCAGTATTGGTTTTTTGTCATAAAACTCACGAATGCAGTCGCAAGATATTCCTGCGGAAGACGGATCTTTTGGCCCGGGAGAGATCACGATTGCATCATATGGGCGAACATCATCGAGGGAAATCTCATCATGCTTCTTCACGTCTACATCGCCGCCAAGTCTTTCGATCTGCTGGTATAGATTGAAAGTAAAAGAGTCGTAATTATCGATTAGCAAAACGTTCATAACGCAGTATTTATCGTGTACAATAGGCGCCGGAAAGGGATTATAATCTAAATCCGCGAAGATATGGAGGATTTTCAAAAAGAAATCGAAAAACTAAAAGCGCGCAATCGAGAAGTCGAAGTAAATAAAGCGTGGGAAACAAGTATCACTCGAAGGACGATTTTATCTCTTCTTACATATATTGCAATCGGCGCGTATTTACAGGCAATTCAAATTCCAAATCCATGGCTCAGTGCAATCGTACCTGCGATCGCATTCATGATTTCCACTCTGGCACTCCCTTATATCAAAGCAATCTGGCTAAAAATTCACAAGCATGAAAATTAAGAAAATCGGCTCACGACTGATGATAAAACTGGAGAAAGGCGACGAAATAATCTCCTGCGTGAAGCAAGCCTGCGTAGACGAAGGGATCAAGCTAGCCTCTCTCACAGGCATCGGAGCTACCGGCGACGTAAAAATCGGCTCAATGGACCCAATAACAGGTATATACGCATCGCGAACATTCACGGGGATGCTCGAAATCGCCTCGCTAAAAGGCAACATAACAATGCTCGATGGAGAGCCTTACCCTCACCTGCACATTGTTATTGGCGATGAGGATCACAAGGCGTACGCAGGACATCTGATTGAAGCTCGTATCAATGTTGCCTGTGAAATAGTCATGGAAATAATCGAAGGCGAGATAACTCGTAGCTTCGACAAAAGTGTTCAGGCGAGAACGTGGGATCTATAACTACTCGTTGCCAAAACTGCTGTCTACGAAGTCATGGCATTTTCCCTCCATGGACAAAAAAGCATCGACAAATTTATCTTCGATCTTTTTCTTGCGCAAAAGATACGCAATACTCCAGAAAACAGCCTCGCACACAACAATAACACCTGTAATACCAAGGAAATGCATCACCTCGTCGCCTGAAACCGACACTCCAAAGCCAACGCCAAGGTATTCTTGCGCACTCCACATGGCGGTACCTAGCACGGTCACAATAATGAGCATAATTCCAATCACTGCCGCAATGCCAAGTCCTATAATCGGCATCCAGATTGTTAAATATAGGATTTCAAAAAACAACCCAAGGGCTGTATGTAAATACTCGTTAAAAAGCCCGTTAATAGACTTGCCTTCACCTTGCAATACGCCTGAAATTACAGGGAACAGAGGAATCAATACAAACACGGCAAGAATTGCTATAAGCCAATTTTGAGTAGTACTTAGGAACCATGGAAATAGCCAAAAAAGCCCTCCAACAACAAAAATGATAGAAGCGAGCATTCCCATGAAAAGGCTCCAATCATGACGAAATTTTCTGAAACGTTTTCCCATTAGGGCGTGTTAATACACATTGTTAGCTCCCTGCTCTTTCCACAGCTTAAACAGTGCGACATTCTCGTCTCTCATGAAGCCGGAAATAAAATTTACAGGGCTGCCCCCGAACTCTTTCATCTTTTCGTTGGAGATAGTGAGCTCATTGAACCCAGCATCCTGTGCATCGGCGATAAATGCGCCATAAACAACGGTGTCGATGCGTGCCCAGTGGATAGCGGAAAAACACATCGGACAAGGCTCGCATGTTGAGTAAAGAATGCATCCGGAAAGATCGATACTGCCAATAGCTTTGCAAGCGGCACGTATGGTATGGACTTCGCCATGCGAGGTTATATCCGTATCCTGCCACACTGTATTATGTTCGCAAGCTACAACCTTTCCATCTTTCACTATGCAGGCGCCAAAAGGGGTTTGCCCACTGAGAACGCCTTCACGTGTTTTGTCGATCGCCATTTGCATAAATTTCTCGCTAGGTTGATAAGCCATTTTTTAAAAAGTTACTTTATTTAAACCATCTGTCAGTATCTCACTCTTTTGATTTTCATAGGCACAAAGATATTGCCAAAAATAGAGCACTAAGTAAAACAATAAATCGAGTAAGGGGAGGAAGTCCTTGGCGTTGAGGAGAGAGTAGATTTATGTTATAATTAATTAATATTATTTAAAACAAAATCTATGCACAAAAAGAAAATATTCATAGCTGGTGCGGTAATAATCAGCGCCTTGGTAGGTGCAACAATATATCTGCTCCCATCTACGGATAGTTTGCAAGGTAGGATGTCTCTCGATTCCACGCCATCCAAAACATCATCGGTTGTAACAAACACACCGGTCGCGCCGTCAAAAGGAAGTTCGGTTAAATCCAGTTTGTCTACGCTGTTAGGCGCAACAGGATCTTCGGCAATAATGGATGAATTGTTAGACGAAGCGGATGCCTTGACGGCAGACTTCGCAACTTTGAAAGACAATTATTATTGGGAGTTTATCAATAGGGATTTCGAAGCAGAGACATATCAGGATTTCGAAGATTCCGCAGCTTTTCTAGCAGAAACTTTGGATGGATTTCTAAGTATAGAATCGAGATTTAACGACTTCTTTGACAGTTATTACTCAATTGATCCAAGCGCAGAGCTGGAATCAAAAGTCACAGAGGCAGTGGCATATACGGAATCGACAGCAGGGTACACTTTGGAAGACATATATGCCAGAATGTTGCCTAGCAACATCAGTTATCTAGAACATTATGATATTGATGCTTATGGAGATTTGGAACTAACGGATATGTCTGTGACAGTAGGTGCTGATGGCGACTTGCACTTTATGATTACAGTTTCCAACAACGAAGATGCATCGGCAAGTGCAACACGCCCAATGGCTGCTGGTGACATTTATTTGGAAGGAGATTACTGGGTGACAGGAGCAGGATCATCGTATTTCGGTATGGACATCACCGATAATGTCGAAATAGAAGCAGGCAACTCTAGGGTAATAACTGGAACTCTGGATTTTTCAGATAGAACAGAGGAGATATACAACGCATATCTTGAAGGTGGCATCTTGTCCTTCGATGTTGATATTTACATCAACTACACTCACACGTACCAAGAGTATGACTCTGAGAACAACAACGAGAGTAGGCAATTTAGTGCCCTATAATCCACAATAGTGCTTTTTATATAACGCTCAGCACATTTACTCCGAGATATTTTCATCGAATAAGATTGCAGCTATACTGCGAAGGACAGATTTTATAAATCCAAATCATGCGAAAGACAATAATATATATATTCTCAGTTATCCTTCTCAGCTTCTCAATTATCAACGTAGCCATGGCGGAAGAGGAAGTGCCGGGAGGACCAACGGAGACAACTGGTGTCATAGAGCAAGTGTTGGAAGAGAAAGAAGTGGAATCTTACGGAGGCACTCAGATATATCAGAAGCTTGCAGTAGTGTTGGAGGATGGCGCCACAGTCACGATAGAGAGTGGAACGGAGAGTAAACTCAGCACGATGCTGTTTGAAGAGGGGGACAAGGTATTGGTAACTCATATCACGAGCATTGACGGTGAAGACATATATTATATTAGCGACTATATAAGGACAGGACCTATCTATGTATTATTCGTGATTTTTGTAGGTTTGGCGATTTTGGTTGCCGGCAAGACGGGTTTTCGTGCTTTGCTGGCGATGGGGCTATCTTTTGTTGTGATTTTCAAGCTTCTTTTGCCGATGCTGCTTAATGGATCGGATCCGATTTTTGTTATGATCTTGGGCTCGGTCATTCTGGCGCCATTATCTTTTTATGTGTCGTACGGAATCAATAAAAAAACTCACCTAGCAACGATAAGTACGGTGATCACGTTGGTTATTACAAGCTTGATGGCTGCCGTATTTGTATCAGCGACCAAACTCACCGGTTTCGCAAGCGAAGAAGCGGGATTTTTGCAAGGACTTAATGACGTAGAATACAGTATGGTCGGAATACTTTTGGCGGGAATTATTATCGGTCTTATGGGCGTAGTTGACGACGTGACTGTTACGCAGACAGCCTTGGTACACGAAATTTTTGAAACAAACAAGAAACTCAAATTCAAAGAGTTGTATTTGAAATCTTTTGCAGTAGGGCGCACTCATATTGCTTCTATGATTAACACATTGATATTGGTTTATGCCGGTGCATCTATGCCACTCATGATGATGTTTATCGACAATCCTCAGCCATTCGCTCATATCATAAATTACGAAATCATTGCGACGGAGATAGTGAGGACTCTAGTTGGCAGTATCGGACTGATTCTTGCAGTCCCGATAACAACATTCATTAGCTGTTACGGAGTAATACAAGGCGCGGGAAAGCAGGTTCCGAGACGGTAATTATCGCAGGAGTGCAAAATACCGCCAGAGAGACTGGGATGACGCTCGTTTCACTCGCTATGCTCCTGCGTCGTTCGGTAATGTCGTAACTCCGTTCCGGCATTACTCTCACTATCCTCGGGACCCGAACCCGGTTCGACCCCGTCTTCCCACGCTTCAAAACCACTCCAACCTGAAGGCTGAACTGTTTTTGAATTGGCGGAGAGACTGGGATGACGCTTTGCTACGCAAAGCTATGCTCCTGCGTCATGCTCGGTCATGTGCCTGCAAGCAGTCACGCGACTCTCGCATATTCCTTGAAGTAGCGAACCCTTTGGGTTCTCACCCCAATTCTACATCAGTAATAACCCCTTACCCCATGAAGGGGTGCGGGCTTATTCTGGCGGAGAGACTGGGATTCGAACCCAGGAGACCCTTGCGGGTCTAACGGTTTTCAAGACCGCCGCTTTCAACCGCTCAGCCATCTCTCCTTATATTTCCGCGGGAATGCGCAGAAATTATAGGGAAATAGACGGATAAATCAACTTAAATTAACGAAATTACTCGCAGTCGGACGGAGCTTCTTCGCACTCGGCTTCTTCCTCCGCACAAGGATTCTCACATTCGTTAGCGATAAGAAGCACCGCATAAGTGGCGTAAGCATCGAACATATCTCTGTCGGCAGGCTCGGAAGATTCGCAGCCGGTGTATCCGAATTGAGTAGCTGTATTGTTATCAAGGCACTCGTCTATTCCATCTGCATTGGTATTATCAAGCCACTCGGCATATCCGTCGCAATCGTCTTCGTCGTTAGCAGGTGTAGTTATGCAAGCAACTCCAACCCAAGGCTCATCCAGATCGTAATCATTCCGGGTCTCCCAATGAGCTGTAAAAGTCCCATCGCAGTCTGTATTTTTAACATCCATCTCTTCCCACCCCTGATCAAGAGTCGAACTGTGAGTGTCCACGAAACATCGCACGCGGTAAGAGTCTCTTGTAGAAGTCACTACGGTACCAATGACATCAACGGACTCTCTATGAGTAGGGAATTTGTCGCAAGTATGCATAGCGCGTTCGACTTCTACGGTGATAGTCGGATCGCAGGAATCAAACCCATTATTCACGCAGTTATCGCCTTTATGAGTACATCCTGAGGCAAAGAGAGTAAGTACTGCGGCGGCAAGTGCATTGCGACCTGATCGGATTGTTTCAGAAGAAAGATTACTCATGGCGAAAGCTGTTTAATAACTTATAGGAAAGTAATTAAACCATATCTAGCATAACAAGTCAAGCGTATTCCGCATGCAAATAGAGACCTTACTTAGGCTGCTGACTTGGCAAGGTCCTCTGGTAGGAAAGGATTATCAGTTGTCGCCATCTCCATAGCGGGACCAACCAAATACCCTAATGCAAAAGTTCTGAAAAATCTCTCTGAGTGATCTGCGAAATGCCTTGTAATATCAGCGAAGCTCATGCCTAGAGTTATAAGCGTTTTAAGTTCTCTGACAAAAGCTCTGAAATGCGGTGAATTGCCAATCGTACTCTCTCCGCCGCCAAAAATCGCGAACCAGATAGACACGTATTTTATTATAAGAAACTTATCGAACATTCTGGCGGAAAGACGCGTTCGTTCTTCTTGAGAAGCGTTACGAGTTTTCAAAATTCCATCCATTTGTTCGGCGAGAAGTTGCCATTTCGTAACGACGTTTACATTTTTTGGCATGGTCATCTCGGACTCTTCGATGCCGAATTCTTCCAAAATCGGACCTAAGAATATGGTCTCGGACAGTTGAGCTGCATGTAGAAGTTGATCGGCCCAGTTATCCGCCACCGCGCTTACTCCGCTATGCATTAAGCCGGAAAGACCTATTTTTGAAGCTTCTCCTGCGGAGCGTTGCAATGATTTGCCATGACCGAGATCTACTTCGGCTTTTGTTGGTACGACTTTATCAACGGTATCTCCAATGCCTATCAGAACCGGATACGCGTATCTGTTCAAAACTTTTTCAAGCCCTTTCAAGCTAAGCCCTTGTGCGGTAACGACAAACACGGTTTCGGCCAACGTAGGTCCGACATGCATTTCCCAGTAATCATAACTCAAGGAATCAAGAGCTCTTGGCGAGTGCTCAAGCATCTCTGCGATATGACCAAGCCTCTCAATCATAGAAATGCGTCTCTCATTAACACCAGCAGCCTCGTAGTCCCCTCGTGACGCCTCGCCAAGAGAGGTACTCAAGGCGCCTACGCATTGAGATATATGGCCGGCTGACCGGTCACCTTGTTTCAGAGCTTTCATCAAGCTATTCACAGCATCAAGTTCAGTGCGAGACAACGATTCGTCCTCCTGAGTTCCGGCAACATGACTATTACCGAGCGCTATAAGTTCATTTTGTATCACGCTCTCCAAATCCTGACATGCTCGTCTCACAAGCGACATATCTTCCTCGCATCCGGCAATACCGCGAGGTATATTCATGCCTCCTCCAGAAGCAGCTTTCAAAATATTGGTGATGTTGTTCAAAATACCTGTAATTATACTGAATCTCGCCCCGGAATTTCTTTCCAAGCCAACTACGCCGGCAACAAAGTTAAAAATCGAAGAGATGAAAAAATTAACGGAATGCCTTAGCGTCGAAGTATTAAGAAGAGTACCTGTGTCGACGCCCAATCTTTGCGCGACAAGGCGCGTCTCGGCAATCCCATTCAAGCAGGACAAGAGGTAATTAACAGTCGCGGTCTTTATCATTTCATCAGCACCAAAGCTCTGGTACGATCCGACAAGTGCCGGGGCTACATCCGCAAGTCCTTGGGTTACGTCCATTGTAGATGACATCATCCCAAGTCCCAGATTGGCAAAAAAAGCTTCTCCTGCTTTTGACAAATCTTCGGAAGAGCACGGGGCGTCTTTGTCGGCACGAGCAGCGCAAAAATTAATCAAAGCTTCTTGTACGCGTGGATTGTCGGTAATCTTACCTTCCTTCAAAGCATTTTCTATCTCGGAAGCGGAATACCGATTCAAGGATTCGAATAATCTCCTGCAAACAGGAAGTGCCGACTCAAGTCTTATGCGAGTGAGGTCGGCATTCCCAAAAGCGAATAGCGGAACCTGCATCATGGCTGCCATAAATGGAGCAGGCCCTATGATACGGGTTAACGCATCTATATGAAGTCCGATTTGGTTCGATACTTGTTCGATTGCGACTTTGTTTCCACTTATGGCAGATTCGCGCGTAACCTCTTGCGAGGAATCAGCTTCCTCTTGTTTGTTCTCCTCGAATTTTGCGAACAAAGAGCCTTCCGCGTAATCAATGCCATCGGCCGCAGAGGTGAGTAGCGCAATAAGTTCGACCCCAACTTCGGTCTCATGAATAACATGATGTGCTTCCTCTTTTTTCTCCTCTCCAAGTCCGCCTGATGCCATATACAGATTGAGTAGCAAAGCCAAGTACAAATTAGGATGCGGGAAGTGGCCGTTGAAACCATGTTCGGCGTCATATTTACCAACGAGTCTTTCTACGGCTTTAGGGTATTTACCGCCTTTGCCGGCCAGTGCACCTGCTATAGCGGTAGTGAGTATGGACGAAAAACTTTTGCCCTTATAAGGATCCAGAGAGTCTGAGGCTTTAGCGCCGATTTTTCCGGCCTTGCCTGATAGTTTCTGTACAGCTTGAATGACGACATTTTCACCTGCAAGACCCATCACCAGATCTATAAAGTTCAATGTAATTAACCAATAAACGCCATCGCTTGATTCCAGATACTTTTCGACATGCTCTGGACTATTCGTGATATCTTCCATTACATCATACGCATGAGATGCAATATCTTCGGCAATATCTTCGGCATCATTGCCGCCATCAGCAGAATTCTTATTTATGCATCCTGCATAAGGAGCGATGATTGTGGCACCAACAGCGCCACCAAGCAACCCCAAAAATCGCCTGCGAGAGAGATTGCGAGAGAGATCAAGATCTCCGGAAGATTCTTGGTCCGTCGTAGTTTCGTCGGGATGAGGAGTTAAGAATAAATTTAGTAGTGCAGCCTTCGCTTTCGTAACAAATTCATGTCGTTCCATAACTGATTTTTTTTGGAAAAAATTAAGTACGCATAATATACCTAAATGGGAATAAAATCAATACCAACTATTTTTTTGGGCTACCTCCCTTCCAAGTAAGATACAGCTGCATCGAGCTGCTCATCTCCCTCGGTGTCGTAGTCAGGTTCGACCAATATATCAGGAGTTATCCCTGTGTCGTCGATGCTTCTTCCGGCCGGGGTATACCATTTGGCTATAGTCATCTTGAGGCTTGCTCCTCCGGGCAGGTCGTCAATGATTTGCACACTGCCTTTGCCAAAGGTTTGTTCACCCATGATTATGCCGGATTGGTAGTCCTGAATAGCTCCGGCAACGATTTCGGAAGCTGAAGCAGATCCATCGTTAACCAAGACAACTAACGGGATGCCGCTAAGCTTAGCACTGCCCGAGGTATAATGAGCTTCGTCCAAGGATTCATCTCTCATCTTGACTGTAACGGCCTTTTCTTGCCCATCTATGATCTCGGACAGCATGTCTACGGCAGTCTCGAGATAACCTCCACCGTTATTTCTGACATCCAGAATTATTCCGGAAACGTCGTCTAGCAAGGCCTCATTCACAGCTTTCTGGAATTCATTAGCGGTGTTATCGCCAAACTGATAGATGTTGATGTGAGCTATATCAGAGTTTTCGCCTACCAGTTCAAAATCAACACTACTGACTTCGACTTTTGCTCTTACTATGTTGTAAACCAAGTAATCGTCTTCCCCATCCCTTATAATTGTAAGCTCGACAGATGTCCCTGCTTCTCCGCGAATCTTCATAACAGCCTCCAAGACAGTCATATCGGAAGCGTGCTCACCATCTATGAGATAAATAGTATCTCCAGGCAAAAGATACTCATCGGCAGGAGCACCTTTTATTGGAGAGATAACAATCAGTCTTCCATCTTCTACGGTAAGTTCGGCGCCAATACCTTCGAGCTCGCCGCCCATATTTTCCATGAAATCGGAAGTCTCTTCCGGAGTCATGAAATCGGTATAAGGATCCCCTAGGGCATCAACCATCCCGTCTATGGCGCCATAAATCATATCTTCATCATTAAGCACGGTAACGTCTATATAAGAATCATCTAGCATCGCCCACACATCCCAAAACAAATCTATGTTCATCTGCTCGTCGGTAGTTTCGGCCTCATCAGCCTCATAGTTCTGGAATGTATTATCTTCGGCTACGTCATAATAGAAATAAGCTCCGGTCCATCCGGTCATAAGTATAATAAGGACGGATAGGAATCTGGAAACAAGACTTTTCTTATTATAGTAATATTTCATTTGGTTTTGGTTATTTGCGATGCACAGAATACCAAACAAAAGAGAGTTTTGCGATGCGAAACCATCTCTCTGCTGTCTGCGCCTTGTCTACAGTCTACAGTCTACAGTCTACAGAACAACCTCCCGCAAAATCTGCTCGACCTTGACGGTCTTACCGCCTTCAATCTCAAAATATACTGCGCCAAAAACAGCAGGACCATCATCAGCGATCTCATGTTTCACAGGCATCTGAGAGAGAAAATTCTTGAGTATCTCCTCTTTATTAACTCCGATAACGCCATACTTAATTCCGACCATCCCAACATCTGTGATATATCCAGTGCCGCCTGGCAAGATCTGAGAATCGGCAGTAGGTATATGAGTATGTGTGCCGACAATGGCGCTGACTTTTCCATCAAGATAGTGTCCTAGAGCAACTTTTTCACTCGTAGCTTCGGCATGAAAATCAACAAAAATTCCATCGAGGTGTTCATGCGCGGTGTCAGCCAAGATTTTATCGATTGTGCGAAAAGGACAGTCGTAATCACTATGCATAAAAACTCTCCCCTCAAGATTGACGACGAGTAGCCTCTTCATCATAGCCGTCTCCAGGATGCGCCAACCACGACCGGGATTGTCTGGAGGAAAATTCGCAGGACGAATTACGTGCGGATCTTTCTCATCCATTCGACTCATAATACTCCGCTGTTGCCATATATGGTTGCCGGAAGTAAAAAAATTAATGCCGGCTTTAAGCATCTCATCCATATGCTCAGAGCTCATGCCCTTGCCATGGGATAGGTTCTCTCCATTTGCAATTACGAGATCAGGATTAAGCTCCTTCTTAAGCTGCGGCAAAATCTCACGAGTAGCCTCGCGCCCAGGTTCACCGACGATATCTCCGATAAAAATAATTCTCATAATTGTAAACAGTGTATCAGCTTATTCGCCTAGCTTCCAGAAACAAACGAATAAAATCCTATATCCTACTAATCGGCGCCACGCTTGCAGCCAGCTTTTTAATCCCTATCCTAGGATCTTTGAAAGCGACAGTGATAACCCCTCCAGCAACGGCGGTAATAATGCCCTCCCCCCAAATTTTATGAGAGATTCGATCTCCAATAGCAAGATCGGCAAGTTCTTGGTTTTCATCTTCATAAGGGATAGGCTGAGCACCAAATTCGTCCATCATAGGAACGCTGATGCCACCATGATTCCTGGCAACAAGTTCCTCCGGCAAGTCCATAAGGAACTGTGATGGCGAATTGGACTTATAATCTCCATAAAGCATTCTCTCCTCGGCATACAGAAGGAATAGGTCATCAATGGCGCGTGTCATACCTACGTACATAAGCCTGCGCTCTTCCTCCATTTCTTGAGGATCAAGAAGACTCCTTGAATGAGGAAAAACCCCTTCCTCAAGTCCGCATATAAAAACACATGGGAATTCCAGTCCCTTAGCTCCATGCAGAGTCATCAAGGTTACGGCATTGTCTCTCTCGTCGAGAGTATCGATATCTGCAATAAGGGAAACTTCCTCCAAAAAAGTTCCAAGAGATATACTCGGTTCAAGTCTATCGTATTTACTAGCAACGGATATAAGCTCAAGCACATTCTCGTAACGTATCTCGCCTTCTTCGGAGCCATCAAGAAGCATATTCTTGTAGCCACTCGCCATAAGGATATGCTTGATAACGGCGCTTGCCGTACCGATTTGGTTTTCACGATGCCCAGCATTGATAATAGATACAAATTTAGAAATAGCATCTCGCTTGCCTACCGGCAGTTCGCTCACAATTTCAATATCTTCAAAAACACTCCACAAGCTTTGTTGTCTGATGTTTGCCGCTTCCTGACAAACTTCGATAGTTTTGGCTCCAATACTTCGGGCTGGAATATTGAGTATGCGGAGTAGGCTGACGGTGTCATGAGGATTGTTAACAACTCTAAGATAAGCAATCAGGTCCTTGATCTCTTTTCTCTGATAAAATTTCACACCACCAATGATCCGATAAGGTATTCCGTATCTCATAAGCACCTCTTCCAGTACACGCGACTGAGCATTGGTTCGATACAAAACAGTAAAATTACTAAAATCAGGAGTTTCATATCCTCGTATCCTATCCTCTATTTCGCCGGCAATCATCTCGGCTTCGTCGCGTTCGTTGCGAGCCATCCAGATGCGAATATGTTCGCCACCTTCACGCTTAGTCCACATCTTCTTATCTTTTCTCTTCTGATTTTTGATAATAACACTATGAGCCGCGTCGAGAATAACAGGGGTGGAACGATAATTTTGTTCAAGCAGAATCACCTTCGCATCGCTATAATCTTTTTCAAAATCCAAAATATTCTGCATGTTAGCACCGCGCCATGAATAGATGGACTGATCGCTGTCGCCAACAACGCAAATATTACGATATTTATCGGCAAGGAGCTTCACGAGAGTGTATTGAGCGTGATTTGTATCTTGGTACTCATCTACGAGAATGAACCTAAACTTCTCCTGATATTTGTCCAAAACATCTGGAAACTGATTAAAAATATTAACAGTCTGCATAATCAAATCATCAAAATCCATAGCCTGATTTTGCCTCAGCCTTTTCTGATACTCTTTGTAAACTTCCGCAACCTTTTCGGTGAAATAATTGTGCCCTTGATGCTCATACTCTTCCCATCCGATAAGTTGATTCTTGGCTCCGGAAATATGAGACAAAACAGCCTTTGGGTTGACCTTGGTACTGTCAAAAGCGAGATGTTTCATGACCTGCTTTACAAGTACCTCGCTATCAGTCGCGTCATAAATAGTGAAACTGTTCTCATAGCCAAGTAAGTGTCCCTCTTTTCGCAAAATTCTCACGCAAATTGAGTGAAAAGTACCCATCGAAGGCAGGCTATATCCACGCAAGCTAGCCGCATCCATATCACTGTCTTGCATAGCTGCAGCCTCATCAGGATGTAGAAGCTTAAAAACCCTCTTAAGCATTTCTCCTGCAGCTTTATTAGTAAAAGTCACTGCGAGAATATTCCACGGTGGCACTTTCATATGGCGGATCAGGTAGGCTATCCTGTGAGTCAACGCCCTGGTTTTGCCCGATCCGGCACCTGCAATTATCAAGACAGGTCCGTGTGTAGTAGTCACAGCCTCTGTCTGTTTTTCATTTAGATTTTCAAGAATTGAGTCGTTCATAGGAATGCCAGTATATAAAAAAACAAGCACCTAGGGAAACTATTTTCGGTTCGCCAGATAGCTAAAAGCCTCTAAAAATGGTATAATTAACGGATATGGCTGAATCTAAAATCAAACAATTAGTAGAGAACGCAGCTTTTTTGACACAAGATCAGAAAGCAAAAATGCTACGCCTGACTGCCAAAATGACTCCGGAAAAACTCACACAGATAGAACAGTTTTTCGAGAACACGCAAAGAGACATAGCAGATATGATTCGTGTCCAGAATGCAAAAAGACAAAAAATAACCTCGAAAAATGGTTAATGAAATGCCAAACAAAATGGATTATGGAGATGATGCTCGGACGGAGCTAAGTAAACTGCACATGGCGATCATGGGTAATGAAGATCTCGAAGAAACAGAAAAAAGCAAATTAATACAAGCAACTGACGAGGTAATTGATGCTCAGAGGGAGCAGAGTGGTCGTGAGATACAAGCCTTTGAAGAGGCGGACGCAAGCCTTTTCCGAGATAAATTCAAACAAGAACAGCGCGAACTTAGAGCTCTTATAATCAGTTTGACCGAAGGCATAGATGCACAATTGGCCGTTGCAAGCGACTTCGGAAGCATAACTGATGAAGAGTTTGCGGAGCTCTACGGTGAAATAGACGGACTGGTGCCTCTTCGGGAAGATGAAGGGAATGCATACGACAGACCTGAAGCTGAAGAATGGAGAAGAACTAAGGTTAAAGAAGGATACAATCCGACGGAAGTTAGAGAATCGTCAGTCGCAATGGCCGGAGGAGGTACGATAACGGGATACAGCCCAACAGCACCTGATCAAGCTAGAGATGCATTGCTTTGGGTGAGAGATACATTGCTGTTGACGCCGGGAACAGAGGGGACGGCGGAAATGATGGATGCCCTGATTTTTGGAGAAATGGCTAGGGATGTAGCAAGGAAGCAGTACGCTGCAATAGGTTTAACAGGGGCTGATTTGGAACGCGCCGTTGATATATCTCAAAAATCGTTCCCTCAGGCGCTCAAGGATGATTGGTCAAGCGCGGCAGTCTATCTGGTTTCGGTTATGTTTGCTATGCTTGGAGGCAATGTGATGAAGGGTATACTTGAGCATGGAATATTAAAGCTGGGACTGGGGTCAACATTACGTCCAATTTTCGGCAATGCCGTAGAGAAAATACTTAGTGAAGCTGGAGAAGGTGGACTGGAAATGATTGAATCCGAAATAAAAAGCAGACTGGAAGCAGAGTAATGTGAACAGGCCCTAAAGAGCTGGAAGAAGCATTTTACTTCTCGATAACCAACTTCGTTCCGACTTCGCTGAATGCGAATACTTTCTCGGAATCATCAGGAAGCTGTCTTATGCATCCATGACTTACCGGTGTGCCAATATGTTCTAGAGCCTCGTACCAGAATGCTCCACCGTCATTAGCAAGATAAGGCAGCGCATGTAGGCCGTGTCCGACAGATGTAAATCCCATCCAATTCGGCATGTAATAATGAGGCCATGCTCCGCCAATGCGAAGCTCCTGTTTATTAAGGATGTAGTAAGTTCCGGTAGGCGTAGGGGTATCCCACGCACCTGAACTCATAGGAAGTGACCAGATCATAGTCTCTCCAACATAGAGTTGCATCTCTTGATCGGAAAGATCTGCATGGATCCATTTCTCACCCTCTAGGTCGGAACTTTTTGTTGAAAATGAAACGATATCCATGATGCCTGCATCAACATCATCTGTAATGCCCATCTTAATATCCACCTCCGCAAGTGCTTCATCCATCCATCTCACTCCTTCGGCAACAGGCGCAAAGTACTCTTTGTACCAGACGTTTTCCCAGTTACTTTTGCTAGAGAATTTAAAAGTTGCAATATCTTCAGGGTAGACAACAGCCTCTGTCATTTCGATTCTGCTATCATTAAGCCATCCGGAAACTGCGTACTCGCTACTACCAAAAATACTTGATCTTCCCTCTTCCGCGAAAGTACCAAGGTTCACACTGACTTGGTTCTCGCAGTAATTATTACGGAACCATGCGATGTCACCGGTATTAAGTACCTCAACCACGACGTCAAAAACTTGGTCCGGTCCAATAGATTCAGGGACTGTAACGGAGACAACCTCTCCTGCAAAAGTAGGTTCATCAGGCCCGATATAAAGACACTCGGACATCATGCCCTGTTTCTCCGGCAGATAAATAACATTCTCATCGGCGGCTTGTTCCTCGTCTGCGGAGTCGTATAGTTGATAGTCTGCGTCATCTACTCTTACCAAGTATATTTGGCGATTTTGCCTGGCTGCGGCATCGTTATTATGGAGCACGCTGGCATAGAAATTGTGAGAATGTTTCATGTCGGCACGCGTAAGAACGGCGCTTCCTTTGTTTGCAGTGGCTTGTATCAAAAAAGCCGACATAGTGAATACAAGGAGTGCAAGCGCAGAGGAAATCACAGTGATTTTTCGGTGCTTTGAGTGGTGACTACTGCTCATATATTTGGTTCAAGTTTTATTTTGATTAGTAAATTATAAAACAAAAGTGGCAGAAAAGCAACCCCTATGTAATAGTTCAAGGCTCATGCCCAACCCAAAAGCAATTTTTCAAAGAATCCTTTGAGGTTCTTATTATTGTATCGAGCGGCTCAAGGTAGTAGCGAATTTTGCGTTCCGCAGTCGCATGGAAGACGAGCTCTGCGAGACTTCCAGAAGACAAAGGACGACGAGTAGTGATTTTGGCAATCATGGTGACGACAGGATAACAAAATCTCTAACGAGTTGAGCAAAATCCTATTGCAGCCACGAAGTGGCGATGCCCTAGCGAGACATCATCACCACATAAGTTTTTTTGTTATCTATCGAGCGACTCAAGATAGTAGCGAATTTTGCGTTCCGCAGTCGCATGGAA
>MNZJ01000028.1 GCA_001873565.1 Candidatus Peregrinibacteria bacterium CG2_30_44_17
CCATATAAACGTGCATATCACAAACAGTTATTAAAATAGTGAGCAAGAGGTTTGACAGATGTCATGAGCGACTCTGCAGACGCGAAGCGTCGAAGCCCTAGCGAATGATATCTCCGTCAAACCGATATAAACGTGCATATCACAAACAGTTATTAAAAAATTACGACCTGTAGTACACACTTGTGACACTCTTGCCATGATGCACATTCTTAATCACAGCTGCAAGCATTGGAGCCACAGAGATAACTTCAAGATTTTTCACCTTATTATTAACCGGGATTGTATCTGTCACAATAATCGCCTTAAAACCGGTTTTATTAAGCCGCTGAACGGCAGGACCGGAAAAAATCGCATGAGTTGCCGCGACATAAACATCTTTGGCACCATGCTTTTTCAAGTAATCATGCGCCGCACAAATACTGCCAGCCGTATCGATCATATCATCAAAAATAATACAGTTCTTGCCTTCTACATCACCAACCAGCGAAGTGATTTCCGCTTTGTTATGCTCAGGACGAACCTTACTCATTACCGCAATACTCGTATCAAGATGCCTGGCCAAACGATCTGCATCTTTCGCAGCACCCGCATCTGGCGCAATTACTACAAGATCTTTTAGCTTTTTCTTTTTGAAATAATCGGCAAAAAGCTTACGCGCATTCAAATGATCTATAGGAAAATCAAAGAAAGCCTGCTGCTGTTCTGAGTGAATCTGCACGACTATAACGTGATCAGCACCGGCGGAACCTATGAGCTTGGCAACAACTTTCGCGGAGATAGGCTCGCGTGGCGAAGCGACACGATCTTGTCTCGCATAAGGGAAATGAGGAATCACAATGTGAACATTCTTGGCAAAAGACCTCTTCATCGCATCAATAATAATAAAAAGCTCCATCAATTCTTCATTCACGTTGGATGTAGCTGTTTGAACAATAAAAACATCATCTCCTCTAACCGTTGACGCAGGCTTCGCATAAATTTCACCGCAGGAAAACTTAGACATCTCGAGCTCGGATAACTTGGTGCCAAGTTTTTTGCAAATAGCTTTTGCCAGATCGGGATGAGAAGTTCCGGCAAAAATTCTTATGTTTGATCCCATAGTTTGAATTGTTATGTCCTCCGAGAGACAAATTTATCGCAAAACTAATGAAATAGCCAGAGTTTTCAAAACTACTAACCACTAACTACCCTCACTATCCCCTCCGCATCAAGACCGTATTTTCTATACAAATCCTCGTCCTTCCCACTCTCACCGAATTTATGCATGCCGATTCTCTTAAGAGGAATGCCTGACCCGGCCTCAGCAAGAACTTCCGAAATAGCCGAACCGAGACCGCCAATAATCTGATGATCTTCGACAGAAAAAAGCTTCTTTGTTTTACGAGCAGATTCAAGAATCAAATCCTCATCTATAGGCTTAATACTGCACATATTACAAACCCTTGCAGAGACACCTTGGCTCTCCAGAATTTCTGCCGCTGACAAGGCGCGAGAGACAGTAGACCCAACGGCAAAAATAGTAATATCAGTGCCGTCGCGCAGGACATCACCTTTGCCGGGTTTGAATCGGTATTTCTCGTCATATAGCACAGGAACTGCGCTACGACCAAGTCTAAGATACACAGGACCAAAATCCTCACACATACTGGCAATCACAGCCTTAGTCTCATAGGCATCAGCAGGACAAAAAACCTTCATATTAGGAATAGCTCGCATAACGGCAATATCCTCAAGAGCCTGATGAGTAGCCCCGTCCTCTCCTGTCATAATGCCGCTGTGAGATCCAACAACTTTCACATTAAGATTTGGGTAAGCAATACCATTACGAATCTGTTCCCATGCTCGTCCGGTAGCAAAAATTGCAAAAGTACATGCAAAAGGTATTTTCCCTTTGATCGCCATGCCGGCGGCAATACTCATCATATTTTGCTCGGCGATACCAATATTAAAATGCCTGCCAGGGAAAGCTTGAGCAAATTTCAGCGTCTTAGTACTCGAAGCTAAATCAGCATCAAGCACCATAATATTACGATACTTAGCGCCTAATTCCGCTATAGCTTCTCCAAACGCCGCTCTTGTTGCAATTTTTTCCATATTTTTTATTGATCTACCCTCTACAGTTTACCCTCTACAGTTTACCCTCTACAGTTTACAGTTTACACCCTACACCCTATCCCCTACACCCTGTAATAAAGGAACAACCTCCGCCATCTCCGCTTCAGAAAGAGCCACTCCATGATAAGAAACTTTGTTCTCAGCAAAAGGCACTCCTTTTCCTTTCACGGTAGGAGCCACAATTACGGTAGGCTGACGCGCGATATTCTTAGCTTTTGTAATAGCCAATACAAGCTCTTCGATATTATGCCCGGAAACAAGCGGAATAACTTTCCAGCCAAAAGCTTCAAACTTATCAGCGATAGGAGCAACGTTCATAACTCCACTGCACGGCCCATCGATCTGGAGCTTATTGTGATCGACAATCGCAACCAGGTTATCAAGCCGATAATGAGCGGCCGCCATGGCAGCTTCCCAGACCTGCCCTTCCTGTAATTCACCATCTCCGAGCAAAGCAAAAACATCGCGATCTTCACGGTCAGCTTTTATAGCAAGTGCTATGCCAACAGCCATAGAGATCCCCTGCCCAAGCGAACCGGTCGTAGCCTCAATGCCGGGTATCTTAATAACAGGATGTCCTTGGAGTAGAGCACTGGCTTGCCTAAGATGATCAAGTTCAGATTTATCAAAGAATCCAAGATCAGCCAAAATCGCATATAGGGCAGGAGCCCCATGCCCTTTGGACAACACAAAATAGTCTCGATCTGGCATTTGTGGCTTTTTGGGATCAATCCTCATCACTCCTCCATAATAAAGCGCGACCAAAATATCCATACACGACATAGAACTGCCGGTATGCCCGGAGTTAGCTTTGTGAATCGCTGTCAAAGCATCGATTCTGAGTGTAGCCGCCTTTTTATCCAAAGTTGCAAAATCCATAGTAGCGTTCATTAAGACCTTCTTCCGAGGAGAGTTCAATATACCCTCGGACGCAGGTTTACGAAAGATCAGTTCTGACAACAGAGCCTTGGTCTTCGCAGGAGGCAAGAAGCTCAGAAACAGTTTTTCCAAAAACCGGATGAACAGCAGAGGCAGCTATCTCGTTTAGTGGCTCAAGAACAAAGCGTCTCTCATGCATCAAATGATGAGGGATGCTGCATTCGGGCTTATTGACAACCATATTTTCATAAAAAATCACATCAACATCAAGAACTCTTGGCCCCCATTTAAAACTATCAATTCTCCCAACTTGCTTCTCCGCTTCTTTGCAAACACGCACCAACGATTCCGGACTTAAGTTAGTTTCAACCTTAAGAACTTGATTGAGAAAACTCGACTGATCGAGCCATCCCCAAGGCTCAGACTCATAAATAGCACTCTTCTCAAGGATGTTAAGTCCGAGACTTTCCAAAACATCATAAGAGCTCGTCAAGTTCCCTAATTTATCCCCCATATTCGACCCCAATCCCAAGAAAACTGTAAACATATTCTAAAATACGTTAGAGGAGAAAAGTATAACACGCACATAAATCTTCAGCAAAGAACCCTTCCATCAAACCAAAAAATGATGTATAATACAAAGATGACACTTGTCCATTCCGCTCAAATATACAAAAAAACATAACTTGTAACACATGAACCCACGAACGATCCTATCATCTAGAAATCTGCTGGGAGCCTTTGTTGTAATCATTACAGCAGCAGTCTTATTCGCTGGAACCTGGCTAATTTATAATGAGTTTTCCAGTGCAGCAGCAGGAGACGGCACATACTCAGGAATAAACCCTGCATATGGCAATAACTCTACCGTAGCCATGAGCCTCGCCGCACCTCTCGATGGTGCGACTGGCACAGTCGCTTGTGAAGCAGGTTTTGAAGCAAGAATATGTTACAACACAGCAGCATTCCACATGGAAGGCTCAGGAATACACAGCGGGATTACAGACGCGAATATCCTTATGCTCATGCAAGATCAAGGAGATGCCAGCAAACTGATAGCGATCTTCAATGCACAGAATGTTTTTGATAATCCTAGCCAGGTGACAATCACAATTGGCAATATTATCGGAGGCCTACCGGGAGTGCAGACAATCAATAATATATTGGCTCCACCCCCTCCTGCAGCAGGCACTTACAACCAGAATCAAGCACCTTACGGCAAGACAGCACTGCTAACTCCGGTACTTACAGGCGGTGGTGCTGCGATCACAACCGACGGCCTGACCGTAGCTTGTCCGGCAGAACCTGCTTATGACGGCAATACTTGTCTCAACACAAACGTAGTAACTATCACTAACAGTGGTGGACTGGCCGAGGGAACGACGATAGCAGCAGTAGTACTAAACAGCACAAATAAATACGAAATCATACTAAGTGTCCAAAACGCAGTAACAGCTAACAACAACATTGGTGTACGAATAGCAGCTAACAACAACGTATCTCAACTCGACATCAACACATGGAATCAGCAAGCGCCACCGGAGGAACCACAAGAACCGGCGTCTCCAACAGGAAGTGGAGCAACCTATAGCCCCTTTAGCAATACATTTGGAGATGCGATATTTGTTGCAACTTTCACACAATCTCTAACAACGACAGGGTCTATAGCATGCCCTCAGGGCATAGCAATCCCTGCGCAATCAACGTGTTTCAATACAAGCAATTTCAGCCTTACCGGCACAGGACTTGCCTCGGGAGTATCAGGCTCGGGAGCAGTCGCAATTGTACGTGGTGATGGAATGGGAGATGGCCTGTCTGATAAAAATTTAATAGTAATTATGGACCAAAGAGATGTCGTATTCGATCTCTCTGCGGTAACGATGTCGTTCAGTAGCGGATTCGGCGGGATCACATCTACTCAAACATTTGAAAACATAGGCGGCATAGTAACTCCGCCAACAGCGATCAATGACAACGAAGTTGTATATATGGAGCTCATGCATCCATACCCGTATTCAACAATTCCAACAGATCTTCAAAAAATCATAGTCGCATATTCAGGACCACTTGATGAATCAACAGTTACCACGTCGAATATAAGACTGGCGACTATCGAAGCCACTCCTCAAGTCATATCAACAACTTCCACATTTGATGCAGCGACAAACGTAATACTGATAAGTATCAATGAATCCCTGCCTCAAAACAAAACATTAGAGCTCTCAATGTCGAACTTGGAAGCAGCAAATAATATAAGCATAGGAGATGAAAGAATCCAGCTATCCGTAGCGTCAGATGCAACTTCTGTAGCACCAAGCGTTACCGCAACAAGCATCTCTGCAAATGCAACGGGAGTAGACACGCTGATAGGAGAACTAGTTATCCAAATGGACCAACCAATGAATTCACCAACATCAGGGTCGGGAACAATCATATCTCCGGCAGTAGATGGAGCGACCTCTCACTACGATCCTAGGGACATGGCAATACATGTCTTATTCAATAGTGCATTGGCGGCTAACACAGAGTACACGGTAGCAATCAATTCCGATGCAGACGCATCGGGAGTCAGAAACACCAACTTATATGGAGACCTGGTTAATGCTGCAAGTCTCACATTCACAACCGGCGATGCTAATGCGACAGAACCACAACTAACTTGGGCGGACTTCACCGCGGAATCAATCTCTGTAGGTTACAATATACCGCTCAGCAGCACAGCATCAAACATAGGAGCATGGAGCCTTACATGTGACGAACAAGACAAAACATCTTTATTAAGAGAAGCAGCTATAGAGAATTTTCATGAGAACATGTATTTCAGATTTACAGACGTACCAGTAGATTCGCAGACAAGTTCTTGTACTATTACAGTCAATGCTACTGGACTTAACGGAGTAAGCTTCACCGGACAAAACAACTCGGTGACCGCAAATACAATGACTACAGCTCAATACAGCCTGACGGACGGAGACGACTGGGCGTGGGGAGGATGCCTAAGTTCAGAATGTACAGCTGCCGACAGATGGATGGACCCAATGACGATGGGATGGAGTCCGATGGAATTTTTTCCAAGCATGCAAATAGCAAGCCTTGAGGCAACAGAGACAATGGTCTCATTCCCTATTACTAGGGCACTTACGACAGGAGACGCAATAATAGTTGTGCTACCTTCGGGATCATCTATAAATACAGACACATTAGGCACAATCGGAGACGATATCAATGGCGGCAGCGGAGCAATGCTAGGAGGCACATATTATGAACAAGGCAGGGTGTATTTCTCAGCAAGTTCATACGACCAAGCAACAAGTAAATTAACGCTAACCGTTGCTATAGATGCGGACAAAGACGGTAGTGCTGACGGAGCGGCAACAACCAATGCATCCGACTACCTCAGCTTCGTTCTAAAAGGATTCAAGAACGGACCTGCCACAATTTATAACGACACAAACGCAAACGGAGGAGCATACGCAACTTTCAAAACAAAAGCTGCTAGCGGACAATGGCTGGAAGAGAACATAGGACAATCAGGACCGTACACTGTGATGGCGGCAGGCGGAGGATCAATCACAGGAACAGTGAGAAATGCTGCAAATCCAAGCCAAAACGTACAAAACGTTGTGATAGGACTGGATAGCGAAATAGGATATATGCAGGCACTCACAAATAGTAGCGGAGTCTACGCTTTCTCAAACCTGCCTGAAGGCAATTATTTCGTATTCGCAGAACCTAATTCACTACAGACAACATACGTAGTCTCCGGAGGCGACAAATCTATACCAATAGAAGCAAACGATCTAACCCATACAAACGTAGACTTCACAGTTGGAATCGGAACGGTCAACGTTAGCGTCAACCTTGCACATGCAGGAATTGGCGGAGACGGAAGCACATACGTCAACCTTATGGGTTTCAACACGACGGAAAACCAATTCACGGAGGTCAAAACACTGCTCGATAACGACGGCGCTACTTCGAAAGTACTAGCTCTTACACCAGGTGAATGGCATATCAGCGTCGACTACTTTAGCAGCATGGTATACATGGACACAATGATGGATGACAGCGACATGATGAATTTCGATTTCATGATACCGGAGGGAGAAGTCGTGAACGTTGCAACAGGTGCAGCAGGGCTTGCAGTGGCAATCAATATGTCTTCTTCTGACGCGACTATAAAAGGACAAGTATTAGATACGTCGGGGAACCCTGTGGCTCAAGCAAGTGTCGCAGCATGGGGCAAGACAACGAGCAGCCAAACAGTGACAGACTCAAACGGGAAATACTCACTTAGCTTGGCAGGAAACTCTTCTTACTCTGTCTCCGCATCATTGCCAGGGTCGCCTGCATACCAAGAATTGTTTGTAAGACTAGAGGCTGACCAAGAACTGAGCGGTTATAATTTTACATTAAACGTACCTAGTATTGTGATCAGCGGAACAGTCAGCGGAGCAGAAAAATCCGCTTGGGTACAAGCATACGACTCTACAACCGGATTCTTCACAGAAGCTCAAACAAACAGCGAAACGGGACTTTACAGTATGAGAGTTAATCCAAACAAAACATACACAGTCTCAGCATATTCCAACAAAGGACAAATACCAGCTAGCGGAGCATACGCAAGTAACGGAGTAAACACCGTCAGCGTAACCGATTCTGCCATCAGTAGCGTAAGCTTCACATACAGCGAATCAAATTTCGGATCGATTTCCGGAAGTGTATCGCTGGCAAAGAGCGGCATCACAGTATGTGCTGACGCGTATAATAGGACGACACTACTACCAACAGGAAAATCCAGTTGTACGACAACCGACCCGGGCGGACAATACCGCATCAGCTTAACCAAAAACACAGGTTCTGAGTATTTCTCAGTCTCAGCATTTGGATCTACTGTCGGAGACCTGCCACCGGTTAACGAAATTGACATATCAAGCAGCAACGCTACAAGCGTAAACATATCAGCTGGCACAACTCACACAGTAACAGTGAACATAACAGGAGTACCAAGCAACGTAACCCAGCTGTACTTTGATATGTTCAACCCTAACTCATACAGAGGAATCGGTTCGGAATTCAAATCTTTCTCTTCTGGCTCAGCATCAAAATCATTTGATGTCCCGGAAGGGTCTTATGAAGCGATGATCCACGTCCCTGGAATTGGCGAGATTGCACCTGACTCGGGGTCTTCCGTAGTACTAGCAGGAGATACAACTCTCAATTTCACACTTGGGAATATAAGCTCCGACTTAACCAGCCTCAACATAACAGTAAAAAAACCGGATAACAGCGCTCTTGCTAATGCATGGGTAGAGGTTTTCGAGCCTTCTACAGGAGCATGGAATGGAGGCACAACGAATAACAGCGGCGTTGTATCGCTAGACATAAAAGTCACCAAAAGCCTTACAGTCAGGGTAGATCATCCTAATTCTGCAAGTGCCAAGTTAAGCTATACAAAAGCGCAGCTTACCGAGTCCGGCGACTTGACCATAACAATGGGGGAAGCCAAAAACGGTTCTATAGCAATTAACGTAACAAATCCAACCGGCAAAATCTGGGTGGACGTAGTTGGAGACACATTCTGGAACGGAGCACAACTAAACGGTAGTGGAACAGGATCAATATCGGTGCCTGCTACCGGCAATTACCAGCTTCTATTCTATGGAGAGCAAGGATCAACGTACACAAAATCGAATGTGCAATCGGGCGACACTGTAACCGTAGCTTTTGGAAGCTTCAGCGCACCGGAAGCTTGGATGGCTACAATGCTCGATAACGAACCAAAGATACAATCCTTCACTCCGAAGTCAGGTATAACGCTCGACGATGAGAACAACAACAATATCAAAATCGCAGCAGGCGGAAACGCAATCGGAACGGACTCAACACAGTATTCGCTCAAAGTTCAAACAGTTGCAAACATACCTAAGAATAGCGCCTTCTCGACACAAGGATTCATAGGAAAAGAAATCACATTCAAGGACGCAGCCGGCAAACAAGTAACAAGTATGTCCGGAACTTATGACCTTACAATTATCCTGACAAAGGCTGAGGCGGAAGCTGCAAAAACAGGTGGCTCTTTCAGCTCATGGGATAATCTATCCACAATGAACCTTGGTTACTGGGATACGTCCACGAATAGCTGGAAATCAGAAACAACAACACGCTATGCTTATGTAAAAGCCAACTCAGGATCCAGCTGGACGACAGAAACCGTAGCCAATTTGGTAAGCAACATAAAGAGCAACTCGTCTTACTATTATGACTGGAAATTAGAGCTAAAATCCACCGTAAACCATGCGACAATTTTCTCTCCAATAACAGGAAGTGATTCGACAGCTCCGGACGCCCCTACAGGCCTCGCCGGATCAGCAACTTCGAGCCAGGTTGTACTTGATTGGAACGACAACGCCGAAGTAGATCTTCTTGAGTACGAAATATACAGGGGCACATCATCACCGGTATCAATAGAAGATGCAAACCAAATCAACGTAGGCGCGATAACTGCGAGCACGTTCACAGACACGACAGCAGCGGCAGGAACAACTTATTACTATGCCGTCACAGCGGTAGACACTTCTTCAAACGAATCTACTTCTATCGAAGCATCGGTAACAGTACCGGCGGCCAGCTCTGTCGCCGTAGTAGCAGTAGTCGAGATTCAAACAGGTGGAGGAGGTGCAAAATCCAGTTCTTCTCCATCATCATCTGACGAAGAAGAAGAGGAAGAGACGGTGAC
The DNA here is from genome assembly GCA_001873565.1 of Candidatus Peregrinibacteria bacterium CG2_30_44_17. GTDB lineage: Bacteria > Patescibacteriota > Gracilibacteria > UBA1369 > UBA12470 > CG2-30-44-17. The sequence goes on from MNZJ01000028.1 coordinate 9,734, forward strand.
AGACGAAGAAACCCCGATAGAGGCCGGCTGGACTGCGGAAGAACATGAAGAAACAGACTACGACAGTCACTGGGGCAAGACATACATCGAAAAAGTTATCGACGCAGGAATAGCGGAAGGCATCAGTAGAACGGTTTTCGAGCCTAATCGCGACATTACCAGAGCCGAAATGGCAAAAATGGTAGCAATAGCATTCGGATACGACATACCTGACAGCGTGACAGATAGCACATTCACAGACGTAGATGTAACCGAGTGGTACGCACGCTACGTAGAAACAGCCAAGGATAACGGGCTGATAGCTGGATACTCGGACAATACTTTCAAACCGGGCAACTACATCAACCGCGCAGAAGCTATGAAAATCCTCATAGAAGCTTACCTAAGCGACGAAGAGATCGCAGCGATCAACGTCAGACCAACTCTGTTCAGCGACGTAGATATCACAGCATGGTATGCGCCATACATCACCTACGCTTACGATAATCAAATCGTAAGAGGATACTCAGCCACGCAGTTCGCCCCTGGCGAAAACATCTCAAGAGCTGAATTCTGCAAAGTTATAGTAAACCTACTGGACTTGTAGGAACAATTTACGCGGCAAAAAGACCTGCCTCTCAAAAAAGAGGGAGGTCTTTTTTACATTAAAGGCAAGCCACCTGACAAACCATAAGTTTTTTGTGATTGTGGCGAGCGACTCAAGGTAGTAGCGAATTTTGCGTTCCGCAGTCGCATGGAAGACGAGCTCTGCGAGACTTCCAGAAGACAAAGGACAACGAGTAGTGATTTTTGCAATCATGGTGACGACAGGATAACAAAATCTCTAACGAGTTGAGCAAAATCCTATTGCAGCCACGAAGTGGCGATGCCCTAGCGAGACATCATCACCACATAAGTTTTTTTGTTATC
>MNZJ01000045.1:0-25647 GCA_001873565.1 Candidatus Peregrinibacteria bacterium CG2_30_44_17
ACAGTAACCATATACCCTGTATAGATCGCAATATATCCTCGGTCATCAAAGAATCCTGAATTAGCGTGATCACCATCGCCCTTGAGTCCAAGACGACGAGTGCTGATGCGCTTCTCCGGATCGGAGTCGTCTTTTGAGCCACCGGGATAGACTGTAACTCCTCTAACGGTTGGCGGCATAATATCTCCGGCACCAAGCCTCTGATTAGCCTCTTGATTGCCATAAAAATTAATTTCAAAAGAGTCGCCGTCTTTCGGAGCTTTATACCAGGAGTAATAATTATCAAAATTCAGCTTGGAACCGCTATCAACAAAATCGGTAAAAGCATAAAACAGTATGCCTTCATACTTGCCTTCCAGTTCAATGAGTTTATCAAAAGAAAGTTCTCTCAAATCGGATACTGTTTCAATACCTTCCACCTTTGACTTAATTGTATCTTCAATGCGCTCACGATCGATATTGGCGTCAATACCGGATTTTTCAATATCATCAATCTTACCGTCATTAGCGGCAGCCGACTCGATTTCCTCACGCAGTTCGGCAACTTCTCTTTGAGTATCAAAAATAATCGCAAGCTTCTCGTCATCATAACTTTCTTGAAGCGCAGTAATGGCACTTCTGGCTGCATCATTCCCCTGCAAAGAATCAAACACTTCGTCAAAAACTTGTTTCAGGGTTCTCTGCTCATTACCGGATTGATTCGGTGGCAATTTATCGACTTGCGTCATAAGAACATAGTTTTAATCCATAAATTATACCAAATTATGGAGAAAAACTCAACCTACTATCAGGTTAGATCTCGGGAGAGCAAAATCTTTATTTTTCGCCCTGAAAATTACAACATATTTTCGTGATTTAGAAACCATTTCAACTTATCAAGCAATTTGAAATCAAGTTATGCGCATTGCAAATAAGCACCATTTTCGCTTTACTGTAAGCCCGTACACGCCTCCTCATACTTCTTCAAAAAGATGACATACCCGATTAAGCTTACTGACAAAGATTTGCTACTAAAGGCAATCCGAATGCGCCGTGACATCGTCGAGATGGTACACGCGGCAGGATCAGGACACCCTGGAGGGTCTCTGTCGTCGGTAGAGTTGCTAATAACTCTCTACAATGAGTTTTTGAAACACGACCCCCAGAATACAAAATGGGAGGATAGAGATCGCATGATTTTTTGCAAATGCCACATAACTCCCGCTATCTACTCTATACTATCAAGAACAGGATATTTCCCGCCGGAAGATTTGTTAACTTTCCGCAAACTCGGATCTGATTTACAAGGTCATCCATCAAGATTTCATCCACACGGCATGGAGATGTCGGGCGGCTCTCTTGGGCAAAACATGTCCATCGCAACAGGAGTTGCATTGGGCCTCAAGACGCAAGGGAAGCAAAACAGAGTCTACGGACTAACAAGCGAAGGAGATTTACAAGAAGGTCAAAGCTGGGAGGCAATTATGTCGGCAGCTCATTTCAGATTAGACAATCTCACGGTGATGGTAGACTACAACAAATTGCAAATAGACGGACACGTGGAAGACGTGATGGGAGTTCACCCTCTCGACGAGAAGTTCAAGAGTTTCAATTGGCACGTTCTAATCATAGACGGCCACGCCATCACTCAGGTCAAGGAAGCTTTGGCAAAAGCACAGACTCTGAAAGAACGCCCGACAGCGATCATCGCTCATACAATCAAAGGTAAGGGCATTTCATTCATGGAGAATGATGCTGGATGGCATGGAAAAGCTCCTAACGATGAGGACTTGAAAAAAGCACTTGCGGAATTAGATGAGCAAGAAGCAAAACTAAGTTCCCTAAACCCTACACCCTAAACCCTACACCCTACCCAATGGAAAGAGAAATGATGTTAACCAGACAAGGATGGGCGGACGCCCTAAAAGAACTTGGAAGACAAGACCCAAGGGTTGTGGTTCTGGATGCGGACTTGGCAAAATCTACTCTGACATGCCAATTCAAAGACGAGTTCCCAGACAGGTTTTTCGATATGGGAATAGCTGAACAGAATATGATAAACGTAGCCGGAGGCATGTCTCTAACGGGACTAATCCCTTTCGTCTCAACTTATGGGGTTTTTGTATCAGGCAGAGCATGGGAACAGATTAGAACAAGCATATGTTACGGCCAATTGAATGTGAAATTCGGCGGAGCACACGGAGGGATTTCCGTAGGCCCCGACGGAGCAACACACCAAGCGCTAGAAGAGATTACAATAATGCGAGTACTGCCTAATATGAAAGTTATCGTACCGGCTGACTATTACGAAACGTACAAAGCTGTCATGGCGATGAAAGAGATGGAAGGCCCGGTCTATATAAGATTTGGTCGCGAGAAAGTGCCGACAGTAACAACCAAAGATACGCCATTCGAAATCGGGAAAGCATACTCAGTCAGAGAAGGTACCGATGTATCCATCATAGCATGTGGCGTAATGGTAGCAGAGGCACTGGATGCAGCAGAGTTTCTTCAAAGCAAAGGGGTAAGCGCCGAAGTCATCAACATGCATACAATCAAACCACTAGACCAAGAGACCATACTGAAATCCGCTCAAAAAACAGGATGCGTTGTAACTGCCGAAGAACATCAAAAAGCGGGCGGAATGGGAAGCGCAGTGATGGAAGTCCTTGCGCAAAATTACCCTGTACCTGTCGAGATGGTCGGCATAGACGATACGTTTGGAGAGTCTGGCAACCCGTCAGAACTAATGGAGAAATACGGCATAACCTCAAAAGAGATCATTGAACAAGCCCTCAAGGTGATCATAAGGAAACAAAATAAGAATTAAGAATATATATCATTCGACAAAAACCCACTTGGATCTCTTAAAGACCCGATAATACTAAAGTACCATCCACTACGCCCTATCCCCTAAACCCTAAAAGAACATGAAAACCTTCTCAGCACGAATGGCGCACCTTGGAACAGAAAACGCTTTCTCGGTAATCACAAAAGCCAAAAAATTCGAGAAAGAGTCAGGAATAAATCTAGTATATTTGCAGATTGGAGAGCCGGGATTCGACGCTCCGGAGAACGTTAAGGCAGCCACAATCAAGGCGGTACAAGACAATCAGACACATTACACACCAACACCTGGAATACCTGCGCTTAGAGAAGCCGTTGCCCAGTATCATTCTAAGTACTCATCAACACCATACGAAGCAGAAGATGTAGTAATAGTATCCGGCGGCAAACCCGTCATGTTCTACATGATCAATGCACTTATAGACCCGAACGACGAAGTTATCGTACCAAACCCATGCTACCCTATTTACGAATCAGTTACAGAGTATCTTGGCGGCAAAGTGGTACCAATTCAGCTCAAGGAAGAAAACGGATTCAACTTCACTGCCGAAGAACTGGAAACAAAAATCACAGACAAAACTAAACTCATCATCATAAACTCTCCTCAAAATCCGACAGGTGGCGTTATCCCGAAAGAACTCATGGGACAAATTGCGGAAATAGCCAAGAAGCACGATCTGTGGGTTCTATCTGATGAGATTTACGACCAGATGGTCCACGACGGAGAGCATGTATCAATTACAAACTTCGACGGGATGCCGGAAAGAACGGTGATCCTGAACGGAGCATCAAAGACATACGCAATGACCGGCTACAGGCTTGGATGGGGAGTCACAAAGAACAAACAGATGGCGGCATACTTAGAACAGCTAGCATGCAACGACACATCTTGTGTAAACACCATGGCTCAATATGCAGCACTCGAAGCTGTAACAAGCCCAGATACAAAACCTGCAGTACAGTACATGCTTTCAGAATACAAAAAACGCCGCGATCTCATGGTGGATCTGGTAAATGAGATTCCGGGCATGACATGCCATTCACCAAAAGGCGCTTTCTACCTAATGGCTAATGTCAGGCAAATTCTAGACAAACTCGGGATCACGGCAGCAGAACTTTGTGACCGTATCATGCGAGAAGCTCATGTGTTAATATTGCCGGGAACGGTTTTTGGACAGTATGGAGACGACTTCGTTAGATTCTCGTACGTATCAACCGAGGAGAACATCAGGAAAGGCTTAGACAAAATCAAAACATTCATAGAATCAGTATACTAAATTATAACTACAAACTACCTACTATGAACATCTACGTAACAAGAAGGATCCCCGAAGCAGGTCTAGAGATGCTACGAGAGAAATACGGCAACATCGAAGTAAATCCGGATGACCGGGTATTAACGAGAGACGAACTGCTGGAGAAAGTAAAAGGTCGCGACGGAGTACTATGCTTGTTAACAGACACCATAGATGGAGAGGTTATGGACGCCGCAGGACCTCAGTGCAAAATTTTCTCTAACTATGCGGTAGGAGTGAACAACATCGATTTGGACGCAGCCAGCCAGAGAAAGGTTATGGTAACCAACACACCGGGAGTTCTTACAGATGCAACTGCGGATATGGCGGCGGCTTTGATGTTCAGTGTTGCAAGGAGGGTGGTAGAGTCGGATCAGTTCATGCGAAGCGGAAAATACGAAGGATGGAGCCCTATGCTACTTCTCGGACAAGATGTCACGGGTCAAACACTTGGGATCGTAGGAGCAGGTAGAATCGGAACAGATCTTGCTATCAAGATGGCGAAAGGTTTTAGCATGAAGATAGTTTATACGGACCTCAACGACAACGCCGAACTCAGTGAGATAGGCGCACGAAAAGTAGACTTGGAAGAGCTTTGCCGCGTCAGTGATTACATCTCCATCCATGTCAATTATTATCCAGAGACCCACCACTTGATAGATGAGAAGATGCTTGGGCTTATGAAGCCGAACGCAATATTGGTAAATACGGCTAGAGGACCTGTAATCGACGAAGTTGCTCTGGTCACAGCCTTAAAAGAGAAAAGAATTTTCGGCGCGGGACTTGATGTGTTCGAAGACGAACCGGCAATGAAACCTGGGCTGGCAGAATTGCCAAACGTCATTCTGGCACCTCATTTAGGATCGGCGACAATCGACGCAAGGACAAAAATGTCGACAATGGCAGCACAAAACTTGATAAGTGCGCTTGAAGGCAATACTCCGGAGTTTTTGGTCAACAAGGAAGCTTTCTAAATGATAAAGAACAAAACCTCACTTCTACGCGGTCTTCCGAAAGAGGAGAAAGAATCACGCAAGCTTCTCCTAGATATAACAGAGGCTGTTTTGGCAAATATAGACCCAGATAAGCTTGTACGTAGCGCCATGCCAAAAACACAAGGCTACAAAAATATCTACGTCATAGGAACAGGGAAAGGAGCGGCAAAAATGGCACAAGCAATCGAGAAAACAACTAATGTCAGTGGCGGATTTATCACGATACCAAAAGGCGAACAGAAGCCGAATTTGAAAAAGATAAAGTACGGATACGCAACTCACCCACTGCCAAGCCAAACCGGAGTTAGAGGAGCTGCGAAAATACTGAAAATCGCACAAAAAGCAGGAGCAAAAGATCTCGTAATTGCAGTAATCTCAGGAGGAGGTTCCGCCCTAATGCCACTACCAATAGAAGGGATATCTCTACAAACAAAAATCACCATCACAAAAAAACTACTGAAGTCAGGGGCAACTATTCAAGAGATCAATACCGTACGAAAACATCTGTCTAAAATAAAAGGAGGCCATCTGGCAAGAGCGGTTTACCCTGCAAAATGCATACAACTCGTAATCTCAGATGTACTAGGAGATGATCTAAGCGCCATCGCCTCAGGACCACTGGCGCCAGATATCACAACGATTGCAGACGCCATCAAAGTCCTAAGCAAATACAAAATCAAAGCACCTAAAACTTGGCTGGAAACAGAGAAACCTGACTCGGAAGTTTTCAAAAAAATCACTACAAAGATTCTGGCAAACCATGAGACAGTATCGCGTGAGGCTGCAAAAGAGACACAAAAACGCGGCTTCAAACCTGTGATACTAGACGCTAGTCTGGATGGAGAATGTCGTAAACGCGCCAAAGAACTATCAAAAAAACCGAAAAATAAAAAGAGCATCTATATAGCAACCGGCGAGACAACTGTGAATGTCCGCGGCAACGGTGCCGGGGGGAGAAATCAGGAGTTCGTCTTAGCAACTATCAAGGACACACATGACTTGACCGTGCTATCGATAGGAACAGACGGTGTAGACGGCATCTGCCCACGCAAAACAGCTGGAGCAATAGCGAGCCAATCAACGAGCAGACAAGATATCGCCAATTATCTGAAAAACAACGACTCGTATCATTTCTTCCAAAAATCTGGAGGTCTAATCAAGACAGGACCAACAGGCACAAATCTTGGCGATTTAATCTTGATGCAAAGAACATGAAAAAAATTCTAATCACCACATTATAGGACCTCCTCAGTATATAGCTTTGAAACAATAGAATAAAAAGATATAATCCCAGCGTTCACAATCCATTAACAACCACTCTCTATGAAAAAACTACTAAGCATCGTCCTTGCAATTTCAATGGCAAGCTTAATGGCAGGATGTGCCTCTACTACTACAACCGAGACTACCGACACCGCAACAACCACAACAGCAACATTAGACATATGCCAAGAAACAGATCACGATAGCTGCATATCGGAAGACGGTATTGATGAAGCACTCGAAGGACAGTGGAATCTGGCACTTCAATCTGTCAGCGCATCAGTAGGATCGATAGACAATCCATTTGCAGGCAGAACAACATCGTTTGATTCTGACGGAACATACACGGAGGATTACTCGACAGAAGAAACAGATGACGTAACATATGCAAGCATAACTTCGTCATGCGATGTCGCAGGTATACTTTCGGGCACATGGTCTGCAGCGACAGAGCTAGACCTGGACAGCTACGATCCGAACGACTCGGAATCAGTCCCAACATCAATCAATTACCTACGAATAACACCCGATGGTGGAACTCCAACAGTGACATGCCAAGCTACAGGCGATACTGCCTCAAGTAATCAAGCATCTACACCTCTTGGAGTTGGAGTAGCGACAGGTACAGACTACGTCGAGTACACTTACACGATGGACAGCGAATGGACAACGCTAACAATCATGCAGGAAAACGAGTATTCTGGATCGACGAACACCTACGTATTCTCTAGATAAGCTCATCCTCAGCATAAACATGCACGTATTCCGACTTCTGATAGTCGTAGATTTCATCTGCCTTAAAGAATCTCTTAACTTCGGCTTGTGCGTTCTCAACACTATCTGAGGCGTGTACAACGTTACAACTGACACTCATAGCGAGATCTCCACGAATAGATCCGGATTCAGCTGCACGAGCTTTGGTAATGCCACACAGGAGCCTAACCGCATCAACACACTCAAGCCCTTCCCAACACATAGCAATAACGGGATTGCTTTGCATAAAAGCGCTCAAACTACCAAAAAAAGGCTTATCAGCAAGATGAGCATAATGCTCGCGTAAAATCGCTCCATCAAGTGACATCATCTTCATTCCTACAAGTTTCAAACCTTTTCTTTCAAAGCGTCCGACAATTTCTCCTATTAATCCTCTCTGAATTGCGTCAGGTTTCACAAGGACAAGTGTTCTCTCCATAGCCATAATATTTTTTGATTAAAAGTTATGCGAAAGGATTCTAACTAGACAAAGAAAAATTCACAAGCCTACCTAACATAAGTCACAACCTCATCTCCTTCTTTAAGGCCACTTAGTATTTCGACATACTGATCACCGGCAACTCCTATTTCAACATCAACTTCCTTGAGATCAGTACCATCGAGCATAAAAACATAGACACGTGATCCATCGTACTTGATAGCTCTAATAGGAACAGCCAATACATCATCAACTTCCGCGGTAATAATATCCATATTGGCAGTCATTCCAGACTTTATATCGGTATCTTCCGCAGTGAAAACAGCCGTAACTTGATAATATATCACTCCTTGAACAACAGTCTCGGCAGGATCTACGGCGGCAATTTCCGCTTCGAACTCCTTATCATAAGAAAAAGCATCAAGAGTCATCATTACTTTGTCGCCGATGTGAACTTTGGAGATATCAGTTTCCGAAACGTTAGCAATAATTTGATACTGCTCGGAAAGCATCGTAACAAAATCTTCCACAGCTGTAATATTCTCTCCTTCATCAAAGTAAACCTCAGTAATCACGCCATTAGTTGGCGCCGTAACATACGCTTCGGAAAGGTTATACGCAGCAAGATCAACCGAGGCTTGCGCACTTGCAATAGCGGCGCTCAAACTTGCCAAATCAACTTCGCGCGGACCTACCTTAGTATCAGCCAAAGACGCTTCGGCTTGAGCCACAAGAGCTTCGTAAACAGCCACAGCAACCTCGGCACTAGCGATATCAGCAGAAGCTTGAGCCTGTGCTGTCTCGTAAGCCTGCTTAGCGGAAGCCAAATCATCAGCATAGCTAGCAATATAAGATGCCTCCGACGTATCAGCGGAATCTATCGCTTGGGCAGCGTTCGCAAGTCTAGTTGCAATAGTATTAATATCGTTCATTTCAGAAGCAAGAATAGTCCTCTTACTATCCTTCACGGTTTCGGTAAGACCTCCGAGTATAGGAGCATTCGCAAGAATATCATCAACGTCATCAAGAAGAGCACTTGTATCATCAAGAAGACCCTCGCAATCCAGCAGGATCTGATCTACAAGAGCAAAATCACTACTACTGGCAGAGGAAAAATCAACAAAAACATCATCATAGAGATTCTGAACTTGAGTGTAATCGCTACGAGCAACGTTGTAATCACCACGATTATTAGCCTCCAAAGCAAGCTCTATATCATCATTGGAAGTCTCATTATCAACTCCAAGTATATTATCTATATCTCTCAAAGTATCATCAACTTCGTTAAAAACGTCATCTATTACATTATAAGCGTCCTCATATGCATGATCGATACCCTCTCCGTAAGTAACGCCGGCATTATTGTAATCTGTAAGAGCGGCATTATAAGCCAGTTCAGCAGACGCCACCGAGTCTTCGGCAAGAATTACCATGCTGTCATAATCCTGAATAGCCTTCTTGAGATCGGCCTCGGCCTTGTTTAGAGCGGCCTCAGCAACCTTGATCGCCTCCTCCGTACTGCCAGCAACAGCTTGGTTATAATTAGCATTGGCCAAAGCAAGATCAGCCTGCGCGGCAGCAACCTTTATAGACAAAGCCGTAGTATCAATATACGCAATAGTATCACCAGCATAAACAAAATCCCCAACATCGTAATACACCTTCTGAACCTGCCCGGCAGATTGGAATCTCAAATTAATCTTCGAATCAGCCTCGACTGTTCCGGTCACAGATACATCCTGAACTATTGATAGATAAGTGGCCTCCGCAAAATCGTACACTGCGTCTTCGCCTTTACTGGAAAAAGCAGAGTACAAAATAACAAGAGTAACCAAGCTCACTACTGCGAAAACCCATTTTTTAGCCTTGATAAATTTAAACATAGCAATAGCGATTTTACCCACAGGCAAGAAGAAAATCAACATTTTACAAATCAATAAAAAACACTTACTCTAGCCATTGGGAATCTATTAAAAAAATATCATGAAGATCAGACTGATACTTCCGTTTATCATAGGCATACTATTCATAGGGACAGCAGCAGCTCCATTCCTGTCAACCAACGTCACAAATAAGGATTTCGGATTGGAATTCGAGCAGACAGTAGATATACAGGGAATCGGCGTGGTAACCCGCACATTGGAAGACGATCAGTACACCTTAAATGTCTCGACAAATCTGGAGAACAGCGAAGAAGGATTTTACACAGTATGGCTAATAAGCCTGACTCCTTTCTGGCATATGAACATCGGAACCCTTGAGAACGGAGAACTTATATACACAAATGACGCAACAACTATGGACTATAAAGCATTTACAGAAATTATAATTACGCTAGAATCTACACCCGACGCAGAAATACCACATGACTATCACGTCGTAGAAACAAGTTTCACAGAGTAGACCCTACGTCCTATCCCCTACACCCTATCCCCCCTAGCCCCTACCATATGTCATATGCTATCACCCTAACGGAGAAAGCTGCAGAAGAATTCAAACAGATGCAGAAAGAAGAAAAAAAAGAAGGATACGGCATCAAGTTTGATATCTTCCCTGCAGGATGCTCTGGATTCCAATACTTCATGGATTTCGCAAAAGAAGCAGACTCAAGCGACGAGACCGTGGAGTCAGAAGGCTTGAAAATTTTTATACCAAAGGAGAGCTTGCCACTGGTAAACGACTGCAAAATCGACTATATCGAAGATGAAGACGGTTTCAAAATCGACAATCCAAACCTCACATCAGGAGGCGGCGGCTGCGGAAGCGGTGGCTGCGGAAGCTGCGAGAGCGGCTGCGGAAGCTAGATAAATCCATTCACTAATCCCTAAGTCCTAAATCCTAAGTCCTAAATAATGACAAACAAAGGAACGAGCCATCAACATGGCTTAACAACAATGAACGAGACCAGGCCAAAAACAACCAACCGCAAAAAAGCTGCCAAGGTACGTGCTCGAGTTAAGAGCGGTGCACGTAATCAAGCTATAGCTGAAGCTAAGAAAGCTCATCTAGGCTAAGACAACTCTTTTCTGTTACAATGCCCCATGTTAAAACAAAAACATGGGGCTTTTCAAAAGAAAAAAAATGGGTAAGACAATAGGATCCATGGGGCGATACCGCCCGAATCTGGAGCCTAAATCAGCAGTACGCCGCAAACAGTCGCGAAAATTTGAAAAACTCAAAATAAGCGCAGAGAAGAAGCTGCTAAAGACACGATCACAACAGAGACGCATTCAAAAAATAGCCAGACCACTAATAATGATAGTGATAGGAATTGTCCTGTATGTCATCGGAAGTATCTTATTCATATCCGACACTTTCATTGTTACAAAAATAGAGTTCGACAGAGAAACGATAGACGTAGAGGATGAAAACCCCGTACTAACATATCTGCAAAATTTCGAAGGAGAGAATATATTACTAATAGATGAAGAGAGCGAAGAGAGTTATCTCAAAAGCACATACCCAAACTACAAAACCATCAATATAAAGAAATCCCTACCAAACACATTGGTACTGGAGCTTGAGATATACGAATTAACAGCCAACGTCATAGTCCAGCGAGAAGGATACTATCGAAAATTCATAATCAGCGAGAACGGAATAGTGGCACAAGCAGATACCGAAGACCCATCATTGCCATATATATACCTGGAAACAAACGAGATCATGATAGAGGGCAAAACAGCCATCGAACCTGACATGCTCGCATTCATAGTAGAAGCGACTTCGGATTTTGAAAGCAAGTTTGGAATGCAAATACTTGATGCGACATATTACAAAATAGCTCGCGAAGTCCACTTGCAAACAGAAAGATACTTTGATGTTTGGATGGACACTCAGATCACAGTAGATGAACAACTGGGCAAACTGAAACAGGCACTCCCCTCTCTTAATATCTACGACGAGGACTTAAGGTACATAGATCTGCGCATATCAGGGCAAACAGGAGACAAAGTTATATACATGCCCAACTAAAAAGCTTACCCACCAGACTAATACCCATTGATCTTCTCTGAAGAATTTGGTATAATTTCATGATACAAAAATAAAAACTTCCACAACATGGCTTCTCAAGCTTCCAAAATTGCATTGGCTAAAGAAATGCTAGCTACAGCCGAAAGCAACATCAGATCTGCTAAAAAAATCCTCACGGAGCTAGCCGGAGGGAAGAGTGATTCTCAAGAAAAACTGTCTAAAGCTGCACAAGAACTTAGCGCGGCAGAAGACGGCGACGAACAGATCATCGAGGGAGTTTTTGACGGTCAAAACATGATAGGCCCAAACCAAAAGACCTATCCTGTACCGGCAAATTACGCAAGTAAGTCAAAACTCATACCGGGAGACGTACTAAAGCTTACAATCAAGGAAGATGGAGGCTTCTTGTACAAACAAATCGGCCCTGCAGACCGCAAAACAGTCAAAGGCCTACTGACCTACGAAGACGGTCAATACAAGGTAATGGCCGAAGGCGACACATACAATGTGCTTCTAGCATCAGTCACATACTTCAAAGCGGAGATTGGCGATGAAATCACACTCGTTATTCCTGACCACGGAGAAAGTGAATGGGGAGCTATCGAGAACGTAATACCAAAACTGGCAGGAGAGGACTCTGAAGAAGGGGACATCTTTTAATTTGAAAAAAACATTATGGACTCATTAAATATGGACCAAACGCAAAATTCACACGATGATGATATCGCAGCAGCGATTTTGCAAATCAAGCAGTGGGAAACAGAAGGGAAAACAGAAGATGCAGTAGACGGATGCCAGGAGATTCTGGACATAGACCCAACAAACGTTGAAGCAAAGAATATCTTAATAAGACTCAACCAAGCAGGCGCCACAATGCCGGCAGAAATGCCAAGCGCGGAACCTACGACGCCACCAGCTGTAACACAAGAGCCCGAAATACCGGAAGCAAACACATTCAACCTCGCCGAGACACCAACTTCTGAGAGTCCTGAGCCGTCATCAGAACCACTATACAAAATATCAACAGATACACCTGAAACCAAAGAGACGACACTCAGCACACCAACACAGCCTGAAAAGAAAAAATCACACGGAATAGTTCTTAACATAGTACTATTCATAGCCTTGGCAGCAATTATAGGAGGCGCGATCTATGGCTACCTTTACTTCTTCAAAAGCTCTGCGCCAAAAGAAGTAGAAGCACCATCAGAGGTTGAAAGAGAAGAAGTTAATATGGAAGAAGAGATTTTAAGCACCGAAGGATCACAGGAAGCAGATGAGACTACCGAAGACACCGAAGCTTCACGAAACGATCAGAGATTCACAGATTTAACACTAATTGAAACAAAGCTGGAAGAGTACTATGCAAAAAACCGGGTGTACCCTCCTGCAAATGAATTAGAGACCGAAATCGGGAAACTACCAACAGACCCTCTGGACACAGGAGAGTTCGTATACTCATATGCTGTATACGGCAATTATTTGGGCGAAAATCAGGAGTATATCCTGTCCGGAGTATTCGAGGACAGCGAAATGGGAAACACTACCTGGACAACCGGAGCAAGTCCAAGCGACCATCCGGACTACAGAGATCCAGAAGCGGAAAATGTAATATTTATTACAACTCAGTCAGCAGAGACAAATAACGCTCAAACCGAGGAAGAACCTGCCGCAGAGACAGAAACACCAAAGGTCAAAGTTAAGAGATAGACTAAGCAAGAAATTCAAATTACTATGTAGGTACGCACTACCACCTACGTACTACATATGTTCTCTTGGGATAAAGCCAAAAAACCGATGCTCCTCTTAGCACCTATGGCGGGATATACCGACTCGGCTTTTAGACAAGTCATCAAGAAAGTAGCACCGAGTACGATTTGCGTAACAGAACTAATCAGCGCAGATGGCATCAAATTCGGTGGAAAACGAACAATGGAATATCTGACTTTTGACGAGTCGGAGAGACCACTTATAGTTCAGCTTTTTGGCAAAAAACCGGAATTTTTCAGCGTAGCCGCCCAAACAGTAGAAAGTCTTGGCGCAGACGGCATAGATATCAACATGGGATGTCCTGCACGCAAAGTCATACATTCACTGCATGGATCAGCACTGCTTACAAAGCCCTGTCTGGCGGAAGAAATCGCACGCACTACAGTAGAATCAACAAAACTACCTGTTTCAATCAAAATGCGGGTTGGTTTCAAAGATTACGACGAAGACCATTTCATCAAACTGATTCAAAGCTTCGAAAAAGCGGGAATAAAAGCCCTCACCATCCACGGGCGGACAACAAAACAAGGGTTTCTTGGCACAGCCGACTGGGACCCCATATATTTAGCAAAAAAACACCTGTCCATACCCGTAATTGGCAATGGAGACATAACATCTGCCCAAATCGCCAAAACCCGTCTCAAAGATCTGGACGGCATCATGATAGGCAGAGCGACATTCGGCAATCCGTGGATAATGGCGGAGATTGAAGCGGCACTAAAAGGCAAAAAATATACAAGACCTAAGTCACTCGAGGAAAAAATACCTCTGATTCTGGAACATGCCAGGCTGGCGATAGAAACAAGTGGAAGAAAAGGGCTACTGGAAATGCGCAAACATCTGGCGACATACGTCAAAGGCTTTGAGCACGCGTCAGCATTCCGCGGAAGACTGGTACGAGTCGAATCACTCGAAGAAATACAAGAAATATTCAAAGAAATTGAGGTCGCATTGGAGAGATCTGAATAACAGCTCATAACGTCACCGCAACCAAGCTCCTCAACCTATCGACAGGAGCAGTCATTTATGATATAATAATACGATTAATTGAACCTCTAAAGCGCAATATGTTCAAACTCGAGAAATTACTCAGAACAGCAAAAGAATACAAGGCTTCAGACCTGTTTATCACGACAGGCTCCAAACCTGCACTCCGCATCAACGGAGACATTGTTTTGGTACAAGGTCATCCTGAGCTTACAAAAGAAGCTGCCGAAGAGTACATTCTTGACCTTCTGTCCGAACCAAGAAAACAGGTTCTGGCAAGTGGCGAAGACTTGGATTTTTCACTCGATATACCGGAAGTAGCTAGTTTTCGTGTAAACGTATTTCGCCAGAGACAAGGTCTGGGAGGAGTTTTTAGAGTAATTCCAAAAGACGTCCCTAAGCTCGAAGAACTCGGACTACCGGAGCACCTAAAGAGGCTTGTAGACCTTCCTCACGGACTCGTATTGGTAACAGGCCCGACAGGCCATGGTAAATCAACAACCCTCGCAGCACTAATCGACGAGGTTAACCGCAAATACCAGAAACACGTCATCACAATCGAGAATCCGATTGAGTACGTGCACAAAAACAACAAATCGATCATAGATCAGAGGGAAGTAGGAGAACATACACCATCTTTTGGAGCAGCCTTGAGATCAGCGCTGCGCGAAAGCCCTGATGTAATTCTTGTAGGAGAAATGCGTGACCTTGAGACAATCTCACTCGCGCTCACAGCGGCAGAGACGGGCCACTTGGTTTTTGGCACACTCCACACAAGCGGAGCCGCAAAAACAATAAGTCGTATCATAGACGTATTCCCGGCGCAGCAGCAGAATCAAATCCGAACTCAACTCGCGGAAATCCTGCAAGCTGTAATTTGGCAACGTCTCGTAAAAACCGCCGACAACAAAGCTATGATTCCAGCGGCAGAGATAATGTTCCAGAATCATGCTATAGCAAACCTGATAAGAAAAGGTGCTACTCACCAAATCGACACAACGATCGAAACAAGCCGTCAGGAAGGTATGCAAACCATGAAACGTTCACTTCTCGAGTTGGCTTCATCTGGCAAAATCTCAAAAGAAGAAGCTATGCGCTTCTTGCCTCTAGAATTTGAAGAATAAAAAAATGAAAAAAATCTTAACAATACTGATAAGCCTATCAATGCTGATGACTCAGCTTGGAATCCATACGACGCTAGCTGGTACTACAGATGAAGCTGTAGATGCGTCAACGAGTGGAGGAGCTGACGAAGAGGAAGAAAACGCATCGGCATCAACAGATCACGACTCAACAGTTCTAGATTCATTTAGCATAACAACATACCTCACCGTGCCACAGTCTGATGAAGCGGAAGGCTCACAAGATCAAACATATCTCACAAACGATTCGGATCAATCGCCTCTTACACAGTTCATACTATTAATTATCAAATTCCTATCTCAGCTTATAGGTACGATCTCGATGGTGCTTATTATAATCGGAGGAATGCTCATGTTGGCATCGGAAGGAGACGACAACCGTATACAGAAAGGAAAGACTATCATAACTCAGGCAATCATAGGACTCATATTGGCACTTACCTCGTATATCTTGGTTACATTCGTACAATCACTACTCTATGTTCAAACTTAAGACAAAATTCGCAGCCCTGATAATAACAAGCTTATTCCTCAATTTGGGATTAGGCATCGCTGCAGTAAACGCTGCTGGAGAAGCACCAGGAACAAACGAATCTGTTAACACATCAGGCGCTGGAACAGTAAAAGGATGCGGCGTATCGGACATAACAGGCGAACCATTCTCGTATCAAAGCTTCATTATATCGGAGGCGGAAAAAGCCAAAATACTATCGTCGACAGATGACGCAGCGAGTGACGAAGCAACAGACTCATCACAAAGTGCCGAAGAGAATTTCATCGCCGGAGCAAGAATAGTGGAATTATCAGAGTCACTACCGGGAACAGATAGTGTAGTTGGAGGATCATTCCTCATAAACGCATACAAAGGGATATGCTGCACGGCATCAAAAGGAGATGAAGACCCGAAGCAGTGCACGGACTATGCATATGTATACACTAAGAGCCTTTCGGCATGTACGGAACATAGCGAAGAAGGCGACTGCAGGCCGATACAACTACTGGTATCAACAAGCGGAATCAACCTGCTTAAATTCTATGTACTGCAGGTATATGTATGGGGAGCAGGTATAGTCGGCATAATAGCCGTCTTGGTAATAGTGGTAAGCGGTATACAAATAGCAGCCTCTGGAGGAGAAGAACAGTTAACATCGGCAAGAACCAGGATCATTCAATCGCTATCGGGCCTGGCCATACTGTTCCTATCGGGGCTGATCCTATACACAATCAATCCGACATTTTTTACTACCAATTAAGATGCTCAAGAGACTTAAAATCCTAGTACTTACAAGTATACTGCTCATCCACATAGTGGCAGTCGCACAGATTGCAAATGCCAGCATATTTAGCGATTACGAAGCAGCCGTAGAAGCATGTAACGGGGATCCGGACTGTGAAGATGCCGCTGCTGATGCTGCGGATGCCGCAGAAGCGGAAGCAGATGCTGCTGCAGCAGCTGCAGACGCAGGAGCAGCAGCGGAAGCAGATACGGCTCCCGCCCTTGACGAAGATTTAACTGTAGATGACGTCACTGATGGAGCATCTCATGGCGAAATAGACAACACCGAAGCCGCAGCAGAAGCACAAGACAATTTAGATTCCATGGAAGATGCCACAGATAATCAAGAAAGTGCGGACGCGGTTAAGACCGTAATGCCTTCCATCCCTAAACCAGATTTCCTTCCAGGACCTTCGGAAGGAGCAGATCAAGCCAGCATACAGACATACTTTCGAGAACAAGCTATTCCGGATTTCATCGCGGGATTTATAGGAGTAATCGGACTCGTGTCGTTCGTTGCGATCATTGTCGCAGGCATTCAGTTCCTCACCGCTTATGGCAACGAAGAAAGAGTAGGAGCAGCAAAAAAGAACCTTATCTATGCGATCTTGGGATTCGTAATAGCAATTTTATCGTACTCAGTAGTATCAATTCTAGGCTCACTCAATCTGGAATCGGCAGAGACAAGCATGCTTAATATACCAATAGCACATGCAGCGGTCACGGACGAATCGATAAACAGTTTACTACCAACGCAGGAAGTATTGATCGAAGCCTCTCCAAACGCACAAGGATCATCCTTGGTATCGGGAGATCTCGCGGAAGATATCATACCAAACGCAATCAATATAGCACTATACCTCGTAAGCTCTCTTATCCTTGTAGCTCTGGTTTATTCAGGGATACTTCTGGTCATCGGGCAAGGAAACGAGGAGACAATAACCAAGGCAAAGAATATAATCATCTATGCCGTAGTTGGACTTATTACAGTCGCTATATCTTATGCGGTAATATACGGAATCGCTAAACTTAAGCTTTAAATGAAAAAACTCATATTCACCATAATGACGTTTCTAGTAGCGGTTTTTGTATTGGCCCCAACGGCATTGGCCTCTTACCCTATCCCGGGAAAGTATCAACCTAGTAATATCGCTGAATCATGGGTCGAACAAAACTCGAAGGCAATGGGAGACACGGAGAGTTACGGAGCAACGGCCGTAACGTTCATTCTGGCAGACCTTGTCAGCGGCCTTCTGGGCATCACGGGCGTCATCGCCGTATATTTCTTGGTATCTAGTGGACTCCAATACGCAACATCTTTCGGCCAACAGGACAAAATAGACAAAGCAAAAAAAGGCATCACATGGTCCATCGTAGGCATATTCGTCATTATGCTGGCATACGCAATCGTAAGATTCGTAATCAAGATAGTCCTTACAACAGACTCATCTCAATTCCAAGACGCAGGAAGCGGCGCAGCCGCAGAAGACGCAGCCGCAGAAGCGGCACACATCATCATGTCTCTGATCGGATAACTACTTCTCCTTCGGAAAAAGCACGCCGATCTTTTTCACCTTGATACCTGATTTCAGCACACCCCACTCGCGGAACTCCACATATCCACCTTCGTTATAAACTTGAGGCACTCCAAGCGCTTCGAGCATTCTATCTGCAGTACTCGGAATAAAAGGATAAAGCATGCAAGCAATATGCCGCAAAATCTCGAGCAGGTTATACATAACCTGACTGAGAGAAGCAGGATCAGCTTTTATGAGCTCCCATGGCTTTTTTTCGTCTATATATTGATTAGAGATTTCGCCCAGGCGAACAGCCTCTTCACAAGCTTTTTTGAGGTCGAAATTAGCAATGTGCTCATCGTATTTGATCCACGCATCCTTGACCGCTTTCATAAGCAGGCTATCCCCAACAACCTCAGGAACTTTGCTTTCCAAAAAGCGCTCTGTCAGAGTCAAAACCCTAGAAAAAAGATTCCCAAAATTATCAGCAAGCTCGCTTTCATACACTACTTTGAAACGATCCTGACTAAAATCCCCATCGGTCGTAGTTGGAATTTCTCGCAGCAAATAGTAACGCACGGGATCACAATTCTTCTCTTCGACGGAAGCGAATGGATCGATAGTATTCCCAAGGCTTTTACTCATTTTCTGCCCTTCCGAAGTGATATATCCATGTACATAAATAGCTCTAGGAAGCTCCATCTCGGCAGCAAGCAACATGCCTATCCATATCCCTGCATGGAACCTCAAAATCCCCTTCCCTATGACGTGAACATCCGCAGGCCAGAATTTGTCGAACTTAGATTCGTCGGAAGAACCATAACCAAGCGCGGTTATATAGTTCGAGAGCGCGTCACACCAAACATACATAACTTGATCTTCATCATCAGGCACTGGAACACCCCAACTCAAACTATCCTTGGGCCTCGAGAAACTCACATCAGTCAGACCTTCGTCACAAAGCGATAATATTTCGTTCTTGCGAGATTCAGGTAAAACTTTGACTTCATCACTACGAATCTTTTCGGAAATCAGATCTGAATACTTGGAGAGCCTGAAGAAATAGTTCTCTTCCGTAATTAGCTCAGGCTCCTTATTATGCTCAGGACACTTTCCATCAACAAGATCCTTAGCGGTAACAAAAGCCTCACAACCTACGCAGTAATGCCCTTCGTATTTGGATTTGTAAATATCACCAGCAGCCACAAGTTTACGCCATAACTTTTGCGCCCCAAGCTTATGCCTAGGCTCGGTAGTCCTAATAAAATCATCATTGGATAAATTCAAAAGAGCCCCCAAATTTTCAAACCAAGGCGCATTCTGATCGGCAAGCTCCTGAGCCGTCATACCTTGCTCTTTCGCCGTATTACGAATCTTGCTCCCATGCTCATCAGTACCTGTCAAAAACCAAACCTCATCCCCTATCATTCGATGGTAACGAGCAAGACAATCGGCCTCGAGGGTTTCCATAGCAAACCCGATGTGAGGAGCTGCATTAACATAAGCTATAGCTGTCGTAATATAGAACTTGTTAGACATCGGTACAAGGTTAGAAATCTGGCAAAACACATCCTGAAGGGACGCAATCATAATCATCACCACATTCGGTATAATCCGTGCATGTTACTTCAACCTCATCATCTTCGGACGATGCAAAATCGCATCCATAAGACAAGACGAGCAAAACAACCAAAAGTGAGATAGAGAGTGTTTTCATACACGAGATAAATACCACATCTATCAACAGGAGTAAATCTAGATATCCTTCTCGAAGAGAACAAAATCGAAAACAGGAAGCGGCTCACCCTCCTTCATATACACATCTATCTGTTGAACATACTCTCCGTTGATCCCATCGGCCTCAGCTTTGACATACTCGCAAACAAACTCGGTATTACTGCTGTCTAATCTCACATAGAGCCTATCTGCCAAGCTTGGGTCTTGAATAACATTAGTGATAATCAGGTAGTTGTAGTAATGCGAATTTAAGAAATTAGACACATTCTGATCTGCCCACTCATATTCACGCCCACCCCAAGAAGCACCAACAGATTGATACGAACCTGATTCCTTGGTCAAAGCAGTCCACGAACTAGTGCCACCGGAAACCTCGTCATAAGAAGATATTGCCTCGGTAAATCCCGACTGATCTATACCCAGAATTTTCCACCTAACAACCTCATCAGTAGGATAAATACCCGTCTCGGTAGTAACCATATAATAGACTTGGAAATCTCCCATATTCAGAATGGAAGATCCATCATCATAGAAGAGCGGAGTCATCACGGACTCTTCCGGCTCAAGCGCCCTCCAAAGCACCCCCGAGTCATCTTCATAGACCTTGTCTCCATAGACATCACACGGCCAAATATCACTACGAGCATCGATAGAATAAGAATACAGAACACTATTGGGAAGCTCACCTGTCTCGTCAGTAACTTCATATCCATCAACATTAGAGACAATATCATAGAGAGCCAATTCCGTACCGGCCTCCGCAGAGTAGTACGCCTGTCCGCCACCAACCAGAGTTCTCTCAATCCTAAGCTCGGCAATAATCAATCTATTGATTCCAAGACCCATCACCATAAGAACGGACATGATCAGTATTGCCACCAAAAGTGCACTCGCCCTATTGTCTTTAATTTTGTACATAAGTCCTTGTAGAAACAGATGTTTGTAACGAAAAATTGAGAATATCCGAATAAGAAGAGTCAATATAAACAGTAATGTGTGGCTGAAACTGAAGCGATACATCGTCATAATACTCATCAGGATCATAAGCGGGAAAAATCCGGAAATAAAGTCCGTCAACGGTAAGCGGAGCCGCAGTAACAGCCTTGGCGCCATCCTCATAACCGGAAGCGGGAAGCCACGATGCCCCATCAAAGACATATTCATTAACGTAAACAACACCATCTTCGGCATAAAAAACCTCAGCTTCGTCACCACTATACAGAGCTAAATGATCTACCTCGTTACCCTGCGTCAAATCGACAGTCGTCAAACATTCCGAGATACCCATAGCACTGCCTTCATAACAACCATAATAAACGGATTGCAGCTTCACATCTTGAGAAATATCGGAAACAACATCTCTAGCTCCCGAATAGACCTTCCGCATCTCAGCGGAATCTCTCTGAGCCCTTGCTACATAGAGATAAGTACCTGATATCATCGATATAAAAATCGTAAAAATAGCAATCGCAACAACCATCTCTATCAAAGTGAACGCCTGATTGTTATTGTTTTTTTGTATCATTATTCAGACTGCCAATCTGTTAAATAAGTACTTAGAGCGATTTCCCTATCCGTGCCACGTTCATTCCAAAAAACAACAGATGTCACTTCCACTTTATCGAGATCACAATCCTCGTAAGAAACCTTAATATAACGACTGAACATAGATTCATCGCCACCATTGTCATGAGAAAAAACCTCATAACCAGCAGTCTCAGTATCAACATACATCTGTGCACCACCAGCATCTATCGAAGCCTGAGAAATAGCGGTGATATCCCATGGAGCGTCATAACCCGACCCGGCGGAAGCCACTATAATCGGTGTCACCATTGGGAAACCACCATGCGTAACTGCGCCGGTAACAAATTCCAATGATCCGATAGTGATATTCGTATTCTCATCAATAAGAAGGTAAAATTCCGGAGATACAGGATCGCAAACAAAATCATCACCCCACAGATCACTTCCAAGATTCCATCCATAATTCTGCAGCCAATTCGAATCACGCACATTCCGCATAGCTTCGAGACCCTGCTGAGCCAGATAATAGCCCTGCAAAGTATTCATATTTGAAGCGTTAGCTCTCATAGTCACAATAACAAGATTCGCCATAGCGGTGAGAGTCAGAGCCAAGACAGCAACGGCTATAAGGATCTCAATAAGAGTAAAACCTGGTTTTCTATTCGGTGACTTCATCAGCTATAGAGTAATTCCCATTAAGTAGATCGATAACAACAAATTTACTGGAGACATCTCCGTTAAGCGAGATCGAAAGCTCATCCAGATTTTGCACTTCGTAGAAGCTCTCATCAAGCAAAGCGATATCGGCATAAGGCGGCACAAAGAACAAATAACCGCCGGCAAAACCATCCGAGAAAGCAGCAGATGTATCAGCGCCTAAGTCAACGCTGCCTGCCGTAGTGACATTTGAATAATCACACCCATCATCATAAACGGTATAAACCTCCTCTATTCCTGAGTCATCCAAGAAAAGACCCCAACAATACATCTGACTTGTCGCAGAATCATAACTGCCACTCGACACCATAACTTCGAGATCTTGTAATTCGCTATAAAGCGACTCAGCAGCAACACGAACACGACTTCTCTTGATCTCACTATTGTAATCAGCCATCACTATGTAAGCCAAAATACCGATGATACTAATGACGACCAACAGCTCTATAAGAGTAAAACCTCCTTTTTTGTCTAAAATCTTAATCTTATCTTTAAGTTTAAATAATACCATTCCGATGTGCCCTACACCCTATCCCCTACACCCTGCATTACACCAAATCACTAAGCGCAAATATAGGACCAAGTATAGCCATAGCAATAACAGCAACAGCCAAGCCAACAATCACAATAACGACAGGCTCAAGGATCGTAGTCATATTCTTTACGGCATGATCAACTTCCATCTCATAATGATCAGCGACTTTTTCCGCAGTCTTAGCGACGGAAGCGGTTTGCTCACCAACCTGCAACATCTGAGTAACAGTCTCAGGGAACAAGAACGGAGCCTGCTCCAAACTGGCAGAAAGCTTTTCCCCTCTTTCGACAGCATCCTTGGCGTCACGCAGCTTCATCCTATACAAAACATTGCCACTGGAATCAGCTATAACATCCAAAGTCTTGTTAATAGGAAGTCCTGCAAGAGATAGCACTCCAAGCATTCTTATGATGCGTGACAAGATAGCTTTTTTAATAAGATCTCCAAAAATAGGCATATTAATCTTAAACCTATCCCATCGCATTCTTCCGAATTTCGTATTTACATAGAAACTCCACACAGCGAAGAGAAGTAGTCCTATAAGCAAGATAAGCCACCAAAAGCTAGACACAAAGTCTGATACCGCCAACACCGCAACAGTAAGCCAAGGTAGCGCTACATCGCTCTCGTCAAAAAACTCTCTCATCGTAGGTATCACAAAGGTAAGAACGATCCACATGGCAGCAGCCAGAGCAATTATAACCGTAAGAGGATAAATCATCGCACTTCTCACTTTTAAATAAAGACCATACAAACTTTCCAGCTGCTCTGCGAGCTTAAACATCACTTGATTCAAATTACCGATACTTTCGCCACTCTTCACAACGCCAATCTCAGCCTCGGAAAAAACATCTGGAAATTTAGACATAGCATCAGATAGCTTCTTCCCATGCTCAACGTCGTGAGCCATAGTATTAATAACTCGCCTGAAGTGTGGATTATCAACCTTGTTCGTAAGCACCTGCAGAGTCTTCAAAATAGGTATACCGGCGTCAAGCATTACAGCCATAAGATGGAAGAAATAGGACTTCTCCTCCATATTGATCTTGCTTCGATCAACAAGAAAATCATTAAACCTGACCCAGAACGGCTGCTTATTGCCATCATAAACACCATAGATAATTCCTTCATCCTTAACCTTCTCTTCCTTAGCGTTAAGCTGAGCCAGAAGTTGATCTATTGTTTTGTCATTAAGCTCCATTGGAATTATAAATTAAGATTTTTTTTAGACCCTGCCTCCACTCTGCTCTCTACGTCTTGCAGTCTGCGTCTTGCTCTCTAGCACCTACTGATAATACGCTTCTATAAGCAGGCTAAAATTAGCACGAGCAACAGAGCTCTCTTCAAAAAGCTGAACATTAATAGATCTGACCCTTAGCTTCCTGCCATTCTTTTCAATAGACTCAAGGAACCCTATAAGATCCTGATAATTACCATCGAAACTGGCAGAAATAGCAATAGCACCCGTTTGGTCTCCTTCGATTGCGCTGAAACTCATTCCATGAAGGTCAACACCTGCCTCAGAAGCCAAATCGGCCATGTCCGCTATCAGCTGATCTTGGTCTACGCCTTCGGGAACCTGCAAAAGCAACTTCTCCTCAGAAACTCCGGATGATCCAAGCTCCTCCCTCATAGCCTCGAGAGCGGCAACTTGCGATGTCAAATCAGCAAGCTCTGCTTCTTTTTCATCAAGCTGCAGCTTCATATCATCTACCTCGGACTGCATCGGATTCACAAAGAAAATCACTGCGACAACAGCCGCAGCAAGCAGAAGGACGGACAACAAATTTAGGAATGTGGAAGATTTTTTCATTTTATTTAACTTTTAACTAATAACTAAAAACAGTTGATATCCCCGAGCTATCTGGAAACCTTGACATCATCATACCCAAACATCAGATTGAAACTGACAGCTTCCGTATCGGTAATAGTCGCAGTCGCCACAGAGGACACAAAAACATCGCCGAAATAACTACCTGCATTCAATGCCGTAACAAGCCCGGCCACCGAATGGTACGTGTCAGCCATGCCGGTAACAGTGACAACTCCGTCTTCGGACCCTGAATAAGAAGAATAGTAAATATCAAGCGGCGTAGCATCAAGCAGCCTAGAAATAACATTAGACCACTCTATCTCGCTTTCTTCAACCTGAGCAATCAACTGCTGCGCAACGGTTACAGCACCAAGGCTTTGCTTCTCAAGCTCAACGATTTGCTCCTCAAGATTGGATATCTGTGAGTCGGTATCAGACGCGCTGGACTCGAGAGAAGACTTGCTAATAAACGTATAGGCACCGTAAAAAAGAACAGCAAAGAAGACAACAAAAGAGATTAGATGCAGAAACGTAAATCTCCTCTGCGTATACATGAGATCTTTTGGATTCATAAAACTAGTTTTAAAATGTATTTTTCTTTTGGTAAAATTCTACCAAGTCCACTCCTCACAAGCAAGCAGAAAAATGATTACAAACCAAAGACGAAATTTCATACATATTAACGAGGGTTTTGAGTGTGCAAAATGCGGAACAAAAGTAGCGCCACTCAAGAAGAGCTGCAGAAACCACTGCCCAACCTGTCTATACTCGATGCATGTAGACGAAACTATCCCTGGAGACAGAGCTTCAAACTGCCATTCCTTAATGGCTCCGGCAGGACTAGAATACAAAGGATCCAAGGGATATCAAATAGTCCACAAGTGCATTAAATGCGGCAAGAAACAGCTAAACAAAGTTGCCGACGACGACGACCCGAAAGAAATAAGCAAGATAAATCTCAAATGACGAATAAGAAACAAAATGCTATTTCGAGCGACTCTGCAGACGCGAAGCGTCGAAGCCCTAAGGGGAATTTTTCTTGTGATTCGAGCGACTCTGCAGACGCGAAGCGTCGAAGCC
>MNZJ01000045.1:25655-70573 GCA_001873565.1 Candidatus Peregrinibacteria bacterium CG2_30_44_17
TCGAGCGACTCTGCAGACGCGAAGCGTCGAAGCCCTAAGGGGAATTTTTCTTGTGATTCGAGCGACTCTGCAGACGCGAAGCGTCGAAGCCCTAGCGAGAATCACAAGAAAAATGTCATCCTTGCGTTCTCAGGCGGCGCAGACTCAGTGTACTTACTACATATGCTCTTGGCTCAGGGCAAAAAGCCAATACTAGCTCACCTCAATCACAGCTTAAGAGGAAGTGAGAGTGATGCAGACGAAAAATTTTGCGTCAAAGTCGCAAAAAAACATAATCTCAAAATCGAAGTGGGAAAGATACCGCCACCAAAAAACGAAGAAGAAGCCAGAAGCGCACGCTACGACTTTTTGGTAAGAGTTCGTCAAAAACACAAAGCCGCGAAAATATTTACGGCTCACCATTTGAACGACAGCATTGAGACAATTCTTCTCAACGTCACGCGAGGCACAGGAATTCACGGGCTGACAGGAATCCAAGCAGACAAGATCAAAAGACCTTTACTGCATACGACAAAAGAAGAAATCTTAAGCTACCTAAAAAAACACCGGATCAATTATAGAGAAGACTCGTCCAACCAAGATCCTAAATTCTCACGAAACCGCATCAGGCTAAAAGTGTTACCAGAGCTGAAAAAGATAAATAAAAGTCTGGAGAAAACATTTCTCGGCAATATCGAGAACTTCAAGGATATACAAAACTTCATAGACACAGAGTCAAAAAAATACATCCATAGTGACCACATAAAAATCGGCGATTTCGCAAAGCTCCACAAAGCACTTCAGACAAACATCATAATAAGACTGGCGGGACCAAACACGTCGCAAAAAGAAGTAAGTGAAATTCGCAAAACAATGCTGGGAAATCGCACAGGAACAAAGTGCAAGATAGGAACCATAGAATATGGCAAGCTAATGCTAAAGCCTTATGCCAAAAGTTTTCCTGTGAAATTTTCGATACTCACAACCAAACCAAAAAAGTTCGCCCAAAAATGCGCATATCTGAATTTTGATAAAATCAAGGATATTCAAAAGCTAGAGACAAGAACGTGGCAAACAGGAGACCGCATGATCCCAATCGGGATGAAAGGCAGCAAAAAACTCCAGGACATATTCACAGACAAGAAAATCTCGCAAAGCTCGCGCAAGTCAATACCTGTAATAATTTTTGGCAGCGAGATTGTATCTATAGGATGGATTGCAACATCCGAAGCATTCAAAGTAACACCTGAAACTAGACAAATACTCAAAATTACCTTCAAAGATATTAAATAAAGGGCTAAGATAGGAAGGCACTACTCACTAAATTACTACTGTCTAAACATATGCAAAAAACTAAAAAAACAAACTCATCCCTTGGGTACATAATTATAATCGCGCTGGTTCTTACATTGGTATACACAATGTTCAATCCAAGCCCGACAGCACCTGAGAAGGTGACGTTAGATACATTCTTGTCTGACATAGACGGAGGTATCGTGGATACCATCGAAGTACAAGGCAGCAAAATATATTACACAACTACCGGAGATGCGGAATTCTACACAGTCAAAGAGACGTCGGAATCACTAACAGCAGTACTGGGGGAACGAGACTATACCGATATACAGATTGAGGTAGTCGACACCGAAGCGGGGAGTTTCTGGGTGGAACTTGTGATTTCAGCAGTGCCATTCTTGCTCATAATAGGATTTCTGTTTTTCATGATGAGGCAAGCAACAAGCTCAAACAACCAAGCTCTATCATTCGGCAAATCTCAGGCTCGTATTAATGATCCTGAAAAGAAAAAGACAACTTTCAAAGACGTAGCAGGAGCCAAAGAAGCAAAAGAAGAGCTAATCGAGGTCGTAGACTTCCTCAAGAACCCGAACAAATACACGTCAATGGGCGCGAAGATACCAAAAGGTGTGATCCTTGTCGGAGCACCGGGAACAGGAAAAACTTTGCTTGCACGAGCGGTAGCGGGAGAAGCAGGAGTACCATTCTTCAATATATCGGGATCAGAGTTCGTAGAGATGTTCGTAGGTGTGGGAGCATCGCGAGTCAGAGACTTGTTCAAAAAAGCGAAACGCAACGCTCCTTGCATTATATTTATAGATGAAATCGACGCAGTCGGCAGACACAGAGGAGCAGGCATGGGAGGCGGACACGACGAGAGAGAACAGACGTTAAATCAAATACTTACAGAGATGGATGGGTTTGAACAGGACACAAATGTCATAGTCATGGCTGCTACTAATCGCCCTGATGTCCTAGACCCTGCCCTACTTCGCCCTGGAAGATTCGATAGGAGAATCGTAATAGACAGACCTGATATCGAAGACCGAGAAGAGATTTTGCACATACACACACGCAACAAACCTCTGGCGAAGAACATAGACTTAAACAAGATCGCAAGACAAACACCGGGATTCTCGGGAGCTGACATAGAGAACTTAGCGAACGAAGCGGCGATCCTAGCTGCAAGCAACAACAAAAAATCAGTCTCTCAAAAAGACTTGGAGAAATCTATCGAAAAAGTGGTTATGGGACCGGAACGCAAGTCCCGCGTACTAAACAAGAAAGAGAAGGAGATAACAGCCTACCACGAGACAGGACACGCGATAGTCGGACACTTGCTTCCTGAATGCGACCCTGTACACAAAGTCTCCATCATATCACGAGGCATGGCACTTGGAGTCACATGGTTTCTGCCAGAAGAAGACAAGCATCTTTACTCTAAGACCAAATTCGAGAACGAACTCGCATCTCTGCTCGGAGGATATGCTGCCGAAACGATGATTTTTGGCGAAGTGTCAACAGGCCCATCTAATGACCTTAAAAGAGCCACAGACATGGCGCGTAAGATGGTTACAAAATATGGGATGAGTGGACTGGGAGCAACTATTTATGGAGACGAGAACGACGAAGTATTCTTGGGCAAAGATTTCGGACACGTCCGTAATTATTCCGAGCAAGTCGCCTCAAAAATAGATGAAACAGTCCAAGCAATCATGGGCACAGCATTGAAAGTTGCTACTACAATTCTCAAAGAGAATGAGGACAAACTGCACAAAGTCGCAAAAGAACTGATCAGCAAGGAGAACCTCGCAAGAAATGAGTTCATTAAACTGATGGGAGACCTCGAAGAGAAACAAGAATCAGAAGAAGAAATCACCGAAGATTAAACCCTATCCCCTACACCCTATCCCCTACGTTCTACCAACCATGACACAAAAAACAAAAAGCCCGGCATCTAAGGAAGGTCAACTTTCTGTGGATGTATTCCAATCGCCTGACGAGATAACAATAGTCGCACCGATCGCAGGAGTTGATCCAAACGACATCTCGATCACAATCACAGACGACGTTATCACAATAAAAGGAGAACGAGGTCACAAAACGATGCTCAAAAAAGAAGACTGCTTCATTCAAGAATGTTTCTGGGGATCTTTCTCGAGATCGGTAGTACTGCCGGCCGATACAGACACGTCAAAAGTCGATGCCGAGTGCAACAACAACGTTCTGGTTGTAAGAATTCCACGCATAGAACGCGTACGAACTCAAATCATCAAGGTAAAAAAATAACCATTCGCTACACCCTACACCCCTACTACCCTATCCCCTACTTATGATAAAAAAAGCCGTTCTGCCAGCCGCAGGATTCGGAACAAGGTTCTTGCCGGCAACGAAAGCAATGCCAAAAGAGATGCTACCAATCGTAGATAAGCCAGTTATACAATATATAGTAGAAGAAGCTGTTAAGTCTGGCATAGAGGAAATCATCATTATTACAGGACGCGGCAAAAGAGCCATCGAAGATCACTTCGACACATCTTTTGAGTTAAATCACACTCTGGAAGCAAGAGGCAAAAAAGCGCTTCTGAAAGAGGTTAAAAAGGTAGAGAACCTCGCAAAGTTCATATACGTAAGACAGCCTGAGCCACTCGGTGACGGCCACGCAATTCTTTGCGCAAAAGAGATCATAGGAAATGAGCCATTCGCAGTACTGTTCGGCGACGAAATAATAGACAACGAGATTCCGGCACTAAAACAATTAATGGAAGCGTACGCAAAGACAAATTCGTCCGTTATAGCACTTGAGCGGATACCAAAAGAGGACACAGGAAGTTACGGAATCGTAGCCACAAAGAGCTCCAAAGGGCGCATGCATGAACTTGCGTCGCTTGTGGAAAAACCTCACCCTGACAAAGCACCATCAAATCTCGGGATCATAGGGAAATACATTTGCACACCATCTGTTTTGAGACACTTGGAAAAAGCAAGTAGCGGAACACATGACAAAGAGATTCGTCTGATAGATGCTTTTAAGTCTCTTATTAAAGAGGAGTCTATATATGGATACGAAGTGGAAGGTACTCGCTACGACACCGGCAGCAAAACAGGCTTTCTCAAGGCTAGCATAGACTTCGCGCTCAAAAGACCGGAGATGGCGGCCGAGCTCAAAAAATTCATGAGACAAAGAGTTTGAAAAACTTAGCATCTTCTGGTATAATGTAGGGATTCAAACAATAATCCTTATATTACAAATGTACCAAGACGACACGACAAGCTTTCAGGATCCGCTGGTAGAAGCCGACAAGCTCAAACTGCAAGGTGAACATTTGGAGGCCATCGCTATTTGCGAAAAACTTCTCAAAGAAGACTTGGAATACCAAGAAGCTTACGAAGAAATCGGAGATAATTACTTAAGTCTCCGTGAATTCGAAAAAGCACTCAAGGCACTTAAGATGGCGCTTAAGATAAACGCACACAGTGCAAATGCTCATTACCTGCTAGGATTCACATATTCGTCTCTTGGAGAATGGGAAAAATCAATCAGACATTTAGAAGAAGCAAATGAGCTTCAACCTAACCACCCTGAAATATTAAGATGCTTAGGATGGTCGGTTTTCCACAGTGACAACAAGGTCAAAGGGCTGGTACTGCTGGAAAGAGCACTAACAATGTCTCCTGACGACGTTCTTATTATTTGCGACTTATCAGTCTGCTATCTTAATGAAAGAAACTTTGACAGAACGGTCTCGTTACTGACACACGCACTTCAGGTAGAACCTGAAAACGAAAAAGCACGCGACTGCCTCGAAACAGCGCTGTTTTTCCAGAGGGAGTTCAACAAGCTGGATAGGTAGAGTGCTATCGACAAATGAGGATAAAATTGCTAATATACTATTTGCAATGTTCTTTAAAAGTGAGTAGTCACCTCTGCCACAAGCAGAGGAGGAAAGTCCGGGCAGCATAAAGACATGAAAGTCTCTAACGGAGACCGAGGCGAAACCTAACAAGATCGTCTTAGGGAAAGTGCCACAGAGACAATACTAATCCCGCCTAGGCGGGATAAAAGGTGAAAAGTCCCACTTAAGTGGGAACACTTCGGGCGACCGAAGACAACGTCTGCTTCCTCAGGGCTAAACCCTGACTGGCAGTCCGTGGGCAAACCCTTTCAGAGCTGCAAGGTGAGACTGGCATGTAGGAACAAACCTGTGTCTTTTTACAGGCCGACATGCTCACCGCTCGATCCCGCCAAGGCGGGACTAGATAGATGACTACCTCGACAAAACCCGGCTTATAGCTATTTGAAGAACATTGCGTTTTTTTTTGCAAGAAAAATCCAGACTATGTACTATGTAGACATGCGCAAACGCTCTGAAATCATATTCGGCCTTCTCAGAATACCAATGGACTTCTTCATGGTGATCTTCGCTTTTATGATCGCATTCAAACTGCGCACATATGCCGAGTTGATACCGGGATTTATATTGCCTGTGGACATGATGAACTTCCCGATGCTACAGGAGTATATAGGATTCATAGCAAAATGGAGTATCCTGCTGCTTAGCATTTTTGCAATCAACAATCTCTACTCGCTCAAAGTCACAAGCAAGCTATCAAAAGAGGTTCTCAAAGTGAGCTTTCTCGTATCGGCATGGATCATGGTGCTAATCGCATACTTCTTCTTATCAAGAGAGTTCTTTTTCTCAAGACTTGTACTGGGATATGGCTGGATCTTATCGACAATACTGGTCTCGTTCGGCCGAATAGCAATCAGAGTAGTCCAAACACTACTTGCAAAAGCAGGCATCGGCCAAAGACGAATGCTATTTTTGAGTCTCAACCAAGCTACATTGCCGGTATTAAAAAAAATCAAAAAAGATCCTTATTACAAGGTCGTAGGATATATTAAACGCAGCAAAGACCATGAAATCCAAGGATGCAAGCTCCTTGGACTGACAAGCGAACTCAAGGAGCTGATTATAAAACACAAAATCGAAGAAGTAGTACAAACCCAATACACTCTCGGAGACAACGATGCTCCTGACATTCTAGAGTTCTGCAGATCTCATCACATTCAATACAATTTCATCCCCGATCTGGTTCAAATCCATCAGAAGAACATCAATATACATACAGTAGCAGGATTCCCGCTGATAACTCTCAAACCGACTCCGCTTGAAGGCTGGGGCAAAGTATGGAAAAGAGTTTTTGATATGTGCGGAGCAACAGTCGGACTTATACTGTTTAGTCCACTTTTCCTGACAATCCCAATACTCATTAAGACAGACTCCAAAGGGACCATACTATTCAAACATCTGGACGATGGCAGCCGCGTCAAAAGAGTCGGTCAATACGGCAAACTATTCAATTTTTACAAGTTCAGAACAATGAAGCCGGGAACTCATAATATGCGCTACACAGACCTGGCAGATCAGAACACCAGAGAAGATGGCCCTCTTGTAAAAATCAAAGACGATCCACGTATAACACGTCTGGGGCGGTTTCTACGCAGAACCGATCTCGATGAGATACCGCAGTTCTTCAATGTAATCAAAGGCGACATGAGCCTTGTCGGCCCACGCCCTCACTTGCCGGAAGAAGTCGCAAAATACAGCGACAAAGACAAGTTCGTTCTTGCAATCAAGCCGGGAATCACAGGTCTTGCGCAAACATCCGGACGCTCGGATTTATCTTGGGAAGAAGAAGTCAGACTAGACTCATACTACATAGAGAACTGGTCGATCATAGCTGACATCAAAATCATTCTAAAAACCGTATGGGCGGTTTTCCGAGACAGGAAGGCGAGCTAGAAGTATATCCTCAATATGTTTTAGCGATATCAGACTCTGCTTTACCTTCTTCAGAAGAAGTGCCCTCCGAAACAAAATGATATCTTTCAGAAGGTTGATAAGGGTCGGAAAAGCGACACTCAACTCTAATAACGGAGACTCCACCTAGCAGGCCTGTCCGTTTGTATTCCTCGTAAAATTGAGCCTCTTGCCCGGTACAAAGCGTCAAAGATTCATCAATACGTCTGTTGAGATCGGCACGACGTGCAGATAAAGCCGATACAGCACCTTCTTCAGTCAACTCACTCACGTCAAGAGATGCTGTACCCGCATCAACCAAACAACGCCTCATATCGTCTGCAAGATTACAAACATCAGCAGCCCGAGCACAAGCTTGCTCAAAAGTAGTCCATCTATCGAGACACGCATCTCCAGCTTCCGGAAAAGCAGGAGAAACCATCTCCGAATACGCTTTGGCGGAATCATCAGGAGAAACCTCCCTAGATCCACAGCCGACAATACTCATCGCGGCAACAAGCATCACAGCAGCGCGAGGACTTACTGAACTTCTTGATTTTTCTGATGTAGTCATAATGTATTTGATTAAAGAATAGCATTATAATTCCTTCGTAGAATTTGTCAAGCCGTATCGCCACCAGATGTTCTCAGATCGAGAATAATATAAAAATGATGCATGGCTTGCAAATCTCTAAGTCTGGTACAAAGCAAGTCTTCCATTTTAACAAACTCAAGATCTCCAAAATCGGTCAGACCGATTTCACCATCATCTAATACTTTAAAACCAAACAAACTTTTGGAAGGCTCGGACCCGGCAGGAGCCCCTTCGTCCAGAGACAACGCACCCAAATAAGCTCGATCCAAAAGACCTTGCTGCCTGAACGAATCAAGGATTTCGGAATGATATTTATCAAATCTGAAAAAGTTGACTTGGCCGGGCTCGGCAATAAGTTCACCATCAGGTTCCGCGTACCTCCTCTCGGCATGAGGCCTCCCATCCCATCCATCATAAACGAGTAACGGACTCGACGACGGCAAGGAGACATCCAAATCTGCCAAGCAAGCAGCCATACGCTCCTGAATCATAGCCCGCGCATTATATCTATCCGCAAATGACTGATTCCCAACTAAGTCGGCTATCGCCTCCTTCCTATCAGCAAGGGTATAGGGGTTGCAAACCCGGGCGCCCACCCTGCTCAAATGCGATCTCATGGCAGACGGCGAAGCTTTGTAAGATCCCTCTCTCGGAATCCACCTCCAATCAATCAAAAATTCACATTGTTTCTCCATAGTGAACAATTGTAATCAAATGACATCAATAACGCAAACAGTTAGAGGCTTTGGAAGAAGAGCCCTTTAGTGCTAAAATCGCACCATGCAAATACTAAAGATTAACAAATAAATGCTAAACACAATTTTTAAGAAGATTCTTGGAGACTACAACCTTAAGCAAGTCAAAAAACTGGAACCACTCGTTGAGCACATCAATCTACTCGAAGAGAAATGCC
This sequence comes from Candidatus Peregrinibacteria bacterium CG2_30_44_17, assembly GCA_001873565.1. Taxonomy (GTDB): domain Bacteria; phylum Patescibacteriota; class Gracilibacteria; order UBA1369; family UBA12470; genus CG2-30-44-17. The sequence continues at coordinate 34,243 of MNZJ01000045.1, forward strand.
AAAAAGAACTCACAGACGCAGGCATACCTAAAAAGACACAAGAGTTCCGCGAAAGACTCGCAAAAGGAGAACCGATAGATGATATATTGCCGGAAGCCTATGCCCTTGTTAAGAATGCATGCAGACGCCTTGTCGGCACAAAATGGGAGGTAAGAGGCAATGAACTTGAGTGGAACATGATTCCTTACGACGTACAGATCGTTGGAGGAATAATTTTGCACGAAGGAAAAGTAGCAGAGATGAAAACCGGAGAAGGAAAAACACTGGTATGTACGATGCCGGTATATTTAAACGCGCTTACGGGCAAAGGAGTACACGTTGTGACCGTTAACAGCTACCTAGCATCAAGAGATGCTGAGTGGATGGGAGGACTTTACAGATTCCTTGGGCTGACAGTGGGAGTTATCGAGCACGGACAAGAAAGAGAAGTAAAAAAAGCAGCTTACGAGTGCGACATCACTTATGGAACAAACAACGAATTCGGATTCGACTACCTACGCGACAATATGTCACGAAGTTTAGACAGATGCGTACAGAGGAAACTCCACTACGCGATAGTTGATGAAGTCGACTCAATCCTTATAGACGAAGCCAGAACACCTCTCATAATCTCCGCTCCTGCAGAGGAGTCAACGAGCAAATATCAGCAATATGCTGGCTTAATAGACCAACTCACAGAGAACACTCACTACAACATAGATGAGAAGGTCAAAACCGCAGTCCTAACCGAGGAAGGAATAGCCAAAATGGAACAGCTCCTTGGGATGGAGAATATATACACGGAAGGCGGTTTTCAGGAGGTAAATCACATCGAGCAAGCTCTCAAGGCACACACGGTATACAAAAAAGATATCGACTACATGGTAAAAGACGGCGAAGTTATCATCGTAGACTCTTTCACAGGACGCCTAATGCCGGGACGAAGGTATTCTGCGGGATTACATCAAGCGATAGAGGCAAAAGAAGCCGTAGAGGTAAAACGCGAATCCAAGACACTCGCAACAATCACATTCCAAAACTATTTCCGTATGTACGACAAACTGTCGGGAATGACAGGTACGGCGCTGACCGAAGCGGAAGAGTTTGCATCGATCTACGGACTGGACACTCTCGAGATACCTACCAACCAACCGATCACAAGAATCGACAAGCCTGATGCTATTTACAAAAACACAAAAGGGAAATACATGGCAATGGCAGAGAAAATCAAAGAGCTGCACGAGAAAGGACAGCCGGTCTTGGTAGGAACCGTATCTATCGAAAAATCGGAAGTAATTTCAAAACTTCTCAAAAATAGCAACGTCCCTCACACAGTACTAAACGCTAAACACCATGAGCAAGAAGCAGAAATCGTAGCAAAAGCGGGAGAAAAAGGAGCAGTCACAATAGCAACAAACATGGCAGGCCGAGGAACCGATATCAAGCTCTCGAAAGGAGTGCAAGAACTCGGAGGGCTCTATGTAATGGGTACGGAGCGCCACGAATCACGACGTATTGATAACCAGCTCAGAGGACGTTCCGGAAGACAAGGTGATCCAGGGGAAACGCAGTTCTACGTCTCGATGGACGACGATCTAATGCGACTTTTCGGCGCAAGCTCAATCAAGAAAATGATGGAAGTCTTAAGAGTCCCCGACGACATGTCTATACAAAACGGCAGAATCTCAAAATCAATCGAGAACGCCCAGAAAGCGGTAGAAGGGAAACATTTTGATGTAAGAAAACACCTTGTAGAGTACGACGACATCATGAACAAGCACCGCGAGATCATGTACCGCAGAAGGCGTGACATTTTGGAAGCGGAAAATATTTACAACGACATTATTCTCCTTATGGAGCAAGAAGCTTACGACATAGTAATGACTCAACTGCAGAGCGATAAGGTTCAGAAACAAAACGGACCAAAATTCGACTATCAAGAGCTGATAGAGACAGTCCACGCCATACACACAGATAGAGTAAGTCCACTTAAGCTTGAGGACATTGAGAGGATAGAAGACGAGGAAAGACTGGCCGAAATCCTCAAAGACTACCTAATATCGGAATACAAAGAACGAGAGAAAACAATTCCGGATTACAATGAACAAGAAGGATCAAAACTGCTGAGAAGGGCAGAAAGAGACGTCTATTTCCGCGTCATAGACACCCTATGGATGCAACACATAGATGAGATGGCACATTTGCGTGATAACGTAGCTCTCAGGAGCTATGGTCAACGCGACCCACTCATGGAATACAAATCAGAGTCTTTCCGCGTTTTCGAAGAACTGCAAAAAAACATCCAAAAAACTACGGTCAACACAATCTTCAAGATAAGAGTACGCGAACAAACAGCAAACCCTGTAGAAACAATGCCAACACAGGCAATGCGAACAAACGAAGACCAGATTGAAAAAGTCATGAGTGGCAACCGCCCACCGGTAGGATCGATCACGCGTAGCACATTCGCTGAGTCGGCAGCACCCGCTCCGGAGGCACCAAAAGCCGGCCGCAACGAACCATGTCCATGTGGTAGCGGCAAGAAGTACAAAAAATGTTGTGGGAAATAGCGAGAAATCTGATGCGAAGCGATAAGAAAACGAGCTCCGCCGAGTTTTCTGTAAGCGAAGCAAGTCGAATCGGAAATTTCGAATTTTTACGCAAGTAAAAACAAGAAAATTCCGAAATGAGACTAAGATTTCCCTATTGCGGGAAATAGCGAGTTTTGCGTTCCGTAGCGGAGACAGCACGAACTCCGCGAGTGTTCTCGAAGCGCAGGATGATATGTTAGGAAAAAATATTTGCTCACGCTAAGCGTGAGCGAATATTTTTCGTAGGATATCAGACCATACCCACCTACTACCATCTAACTGTACTACGCCTTGTAGCCAATGCCACTAGCGCGGGATTGCAACCTTCGACGACAGACATATACTCAGCCCAAGTCCACGACAAAACAACAGTCATATTACATTCGCGCAGCTCATCAGGACAAGCTGGTGAACTCATATGGAGAAGGATCTTGGTACAATCATGTATCATATCAATGACAGAGTGAGAGATGGAATCATCTGCACTATCTCTCAGATCGTTCAGCATACGGACAACTAACAAAGACAGATGAATATCGCCAACAATACGATACCATATCTGCCACTCACTCCACGCAGCCGTGATACCGAGAGAAGTGAGAAAACCAGGATAATGCTCCGACAAAACATGAACAACGGCAGACGGCACATCCATACGACTTTGCGCAACAACATTTCCTATAACCAAGGCGTTTTCAGCCTGACCACCATTAAGCGCGTTCAAACGAGGTGCAAAACGGCACCTATCAGTAGACTCCTGATCTCTAATGACAGCCATATCGAGAACACAAAGCGCCTGCTTATCACCCTGCAAAGCCAGTACATATTGATCAAAACTCAACGAAAGAAGCGAGCGTATAGCAATCTCGGATGGCAAAGCCAGCAAATAAGCCTTGAGTCTACCTTGCTCAGCTCCTTCGCAGCATAGATCACGCCATATCCGCGATTGCTCTTCTATAACACGGGCGAAATAAGGGAAATCATATTGGATAGCATCGGCTATATTGGCAACAAGAGCTCTATCACTTAGTACGCGTAGCCAAGTATCGAGAGACCTAACACGACAATCCACGCCGATGCTACCTCCAAAGTCCGGCCTAGCTTTGTCGAGGAACTCAAGTACAACGTCCATGATGTCGCCAGAAAAATACAAACCGCCTTCATCAAAATCATTCATGGTCAGAGAAGGACGATCTTCCCAAGCATCATCAGCTCTATCTATAGCAGTATTGCGAGAATCAAGGTTCATAAAAAAAACGCATATAAAATTACAGAAAACAGATCTTACATCAAATATGCGATTACGCAATAGAAATATGAGAAGGTCTAGTCCTCAATCACATTCCAATGAATCTCTCTTGGCTTAGCACCGTTTGCAGGACCGATAACTCCATTGTCCTCAAGCATGTCTATCAGACGAGAAGCACGAGCATAACCAACGCGCAAATATCGTTGTAGTGCACTAGCAGAAGCCTTGCGTGATCTACGAATACATTCCAACGCCTCCATATACATCGGATCATCCGCACCGGCAGCTTCAGCCGCCATTCGGCTGTCTGGGATACCTATAAGTTTTTTGTTTGCAACATCTTCGGACGTGATTCCGTCATCATAAGAAGGATCGAAGCCAATCTTGATCTTGTTCGTAACCTTCTCAATCTCCTTGGAACCGACAAAGACTCCTTGAATACGCACAGGCTTACCGGTAGTCCCAGACAGATAGAGCATATCTCCATGACCCAAAAGATCTTCGGCTCCGATACCATCAATAATAGTTCGGGAATCTATAGAAGACGCGACTGTAAAAGCTATACGCGCAGGGATATTCGCTTTGATAAGACCTGTGATAACATCAACAGAAGGTCTTTGCGTAGCAATAAGCAGATGCATACCTACGGCACGAGCCATTTGAGCAATACGACAAATCGAAGCTTCAACCTCTTGCTTAGCGACCATCATCATATCCGCAAGCTCATCGATCACAATGACAATACGAGGAAGCTTCTCTTTGATCTTAGGATCATCATTGTAGTCTTCGATACTTCTATGTCTGGCATCAGCACAAACCTTGTAACGACGTGTCATTTCCGCAACAGCCCAACGTAGAGCAGTCGCAGCTTTGTCAGGCTCGACAATCACAGGAGTAAGCAGATGAGGGATTCCATTGTAATTATTAAGCTCAACTCTCTTAGGATCGATCATTATCATCCTAAGATCCTTGGGCGAATTATTATAGAGAAAAGACATCAAAAACGAGTTCATCCCAACAGATTTACCACTTCCGGTAGCACCGGCAACGAGCAAATGAGGACATTTTGCCAAATCGGCAACAATAGGTCTGCCACTAACACTGCGACCAAGCGGCAATTTGAGCTTACCTTTTAGGTTCTTATATTCTGGAGCATCCATAAGCTCTCTCAAACGAACGGTAGCCCTTTCTTGATTAGGAACTTCAATACCAACCAAATCTTTGCCCGGTATCGGCGCTTCTATACGCACTGACGGGGCTGCGAGAGCCATCGCCAGATCATTCTTGAGAGTAGTGATTTTGGAAAGCTTTACACCATCACTGGGTTTCAGCGAATACTGCACGACTGTAGGACCAACGTGAACATCGTGCATTGCAACTTTGATACCAAACTGATCCAATTTATTGCGAATTTTCTCGGCACCATCTCTAAGGACATCTTGATCCAAAGCAATATTATCGACAGTAGCATCAAGCCATGCAAGATCAGGGAAAGAGTACTCATAATCCTCATCATCATATGAAGTATCTGTGTCTTGTGTCTTGTTATCTGCGTTCTCAAGATCTACTTCAATATCCATATCTTCAGGCTTTACTTCCCTTAGAGCTATCTCATCATCACGAATAGCCTCTTTCTGCTCAACCTGAATCTGTTCAGGCTTCACTATATTAATTCCGCTAACATCAAAATCGTCAAAATAATCTTCCTCTGCTTCCTCGGACTCATCCTTCTCTGTAACTCGCCTACCCTTCGAGACTTGCTCGCTCTTAAACACAGCAATTATTTCCGTAAGAGAGACGTCGAAGATAAGCAAGATCGAAATAACAATGCTAGCCATAAGCACAACGTAACTGCCAATATTACCCAGAATAGATTTGAGTATAAAACTCGCTACAAAGCCGACATACCCTCCGTACTCACCGGCTTTAGCAACCTCCAGAACGTCAGCATCAGGAACAGATAAGTGTACCAACCCCAGGGCGGAACCGGATAGCAGCACAATACCAAGCCACCTCGTAATACCGACATGGATACTGCGGGACAAAAAACTCATAATAGCCATTCCTATTAGCACAACCGGAACGGCATAAACACCCCATCCGAAAACAGGCTCAAGAAAAGCTACCCAAAGCCGCCCGACAACACCAAGATTCCCTCTGATACTCAGGATAGTAAGAACTCCAAGAGTCGCATAAAAAACCGCCCAAATATCCTTGAGAACGTGCGCTTCTACATCAAGTTGCATATTATTCTTACTTGAGGCTCTGCGTCTACGCGTTGTTTTAGCAGGTTTGCGATAAGTGGTTTTCCTTCTTCTGCGAGCTGCCATAAAGGTAGGTTAAATTTGCAGAAGGGATTCTAGCAAATATGGGGAAAAGAAGGAAGCCTCAAGACATATTAATGATCATCCTGAGCTCCAAGCGTATCCTCTACAGGGAAGCCGGACTCATACCACTGCCCCCAAGTCCCATCAGCTTTCATAGAAGCTTTGATCTCGACAACTTTCTTCTTGTACTCCTCCTCGGAATACTCCTTATTCAGTATGCAATACGAAGCATGATTAAGCGAGACGCACAGGAAACAATCATGGCTATTGTAAACCAGATCACAGTACTCAAGATCATTGCTATACCAACACCCATAACAGAACATGCAATTCATAAGATTACCTCCACTCATAATCTCATAACAAACCTCTGACCAACCAAGATGACTACAATCGTACAAATCTTTCGCATCATCACAGTGATATACATAATAGCAATCTCGTAACCCCTTTGAGTCAAAAGCCCAATATGAGTCTTTGCAATTATAGATATTTTCGCCGCTACACCCTTCGTTATTGTCACCATAAAGAGAAACAACAGGAACGGATGTTATAAGAGGCCACATCATCTTATAAACCTCTGAAGCCGGAAGTTTACTTAATTCAGCAACCTTTTTCTCATACTCATCTTTGGAAAATTTCTCATTAAAAATATGGTACTCTGCCTGCCTCAGACCAACACATCCGAAACAGTACTTGCATCCAATACAGAAATGACAGAACAGCGAGTCGGAAACCTGCTTACAGTGATAGCAATAATCGGAATTATACGAATTAACGCAATCCACGCACTCATAACAAAGTTCGCACTTCTGACAAAGCGTACAATCATTACAATCCGTACAATAAAAAACACGATGATTATACATACAGTCCTCGGACTGATAACTTGCATACGTCATGTAACAGTTACGACTTTTCTCGGTATACTGACAATAAGGACTGTTCTCGTTCTGAACACACTGGAGCCCCATGCGTGGCGCTTTCAGTTGAAGCCTGCGGAATTCTTCCAAAAAATTCATGAGTAGTATTGGGTTGTCCGAGTGCAATTCTATCAGGATCCATGGAAAACTTGCAAACGGAGGCCTCGTCTGTAAACTGTAATAGACTACAACTTGCGCGAAGCGCTCCACTCACTAAATCCTAAGTCCTACATCCTAAGTCCTAACATATGAAAACTCGCTTCGCACCCTCCCCTACAGGATTTCTACATATCGGCGGATTACGCACCGCTCTTTACGCATATCTATTCGCACGCCAGAACAAAGGAGGGTTCATCCTCCGCATCGAGGACACCGACCAAAAACGCTACACAGAAGGCGCAACCGAGAATCTAATCCGCACACTCGACTGGTTCGGCCTACACTACGACGAAGGACCATACCTAGAAAACGGCGGACTCAAAGAGAAAGGCGACTTTGGCCCGTACTTTCAATCTCATAGAACGGAAATTTACAAGAAGTATTCAGACGAACTAGTGGCGCAAGGACACGCATATCCATGTTTCTGCTCGGAAGAAAGGTTGGAAAAAATGCGCATGCAACAAGCAGCAAATAAACAGGCTCCAATGTATGATCGCCATTGCTTGTTCCTTTCTCCGGACGAGGTGAAACAGCGTATTGAGAGAGGAGACCTGTATGTCATCAGGCAGAGAATACAGGAAGATCCACCAAGGATTGTATTTGAGGACACAGTCCGTGGAAACATGGAATTCGACCCAAAAACGATTGACGACCAAGTTCTGATAAAATCGGACGGCTTCCCTACTTACCACCTTGCAAACGTAGTAGACGATCACATGATGGGCATAACTCACGTAATAAGAGGTGAAGAGTGGCTTCCCTCAACACCAAAACACATCGCACTATATCAAGCTCTTGGATGGGAACCACCAACTTTTGCGCACATTCCACTCCTGTTAAATCCGGATAAAACAAAACTCAGCAAACGCCAAGGAGACGTCGCGGCGGAAGACTACATCCAAAAAGGCTATCTCCGCGAAGCGATAATCAATTTCATAGCATTTCTTGGTTGGAATCCGGGTACTGAGGAAGAGTTTTTCTCAATGAACGACTTAGTAGAAAAGTTCTCGATCTCAAGAGTGCAAAAAGCTGGAGCAATCTTCAACATAGAGAAGCTGGAATGGTTCAACGGACACTATATAAGGCAAAAAACACCGGCAGAGCTCGCGCAGCTGATTCTTCCTCGCCTCCAAACCAAGTGGTTCCATGAGTCAGAGTACGGACAAATAACAGAAGAGTCAGTAGACAACCCGGATGAAAAGACAAAATACTTCCTAAAAGCCGTAGAAGTCATACAAACCCGAATGAAGACACTGGAAGAAGCGCCTGATATGCTAAAGTTTTTTCTGGAAGACGAGGTTCCTTTTGACGAAGCATTGTTGATGCGCGAGAAGATGAAAGTAGACAAGGGAGTTGCCATTACGGCATTCACAAAGCTCATAGAAACAATGGAAGGTATGTCGGAAGAAGACATCAAGGACGAGGAGAAGCAAAAAGAGATCTTGATGCAAATGATACAAGATGCTGGACTCAAAAACGGCCAAGTCTTGTGGCCAATGAGAGTCGCCCTAACAGGAGCAGAGTACTCACCAGGCTCGTTCGAAGTCGCAGCAGCTCTCGGGAAAGAGAAGTCTCTACGAAGACTACAGGCGTATCTAGACAAACTCAGCTAAAAGTGGTATAATTGAGGCAGTAAAAATAAAAATACCACCATGGAGCCAAATACTGCCGAGAGAGAAGATACGGACGTTCAAAATACGGAACTCAGCGATCAGCAGGCCGAGCAAGTCGTCGACAAAACTCCTGTGAATACGGAAAGTCTCGAAACAGCTCTGGCTAAGGCCAAAAAACTTGAGGCAACATTGGATTCGCTGGATGGAAGAGACGACGGAAGCGAAGTGTACAATCTCATAGCGGATGTATTCGAAGCTATTTACGAAAGCGGCATCTGGAAATCAGCCGAAGGGGTTTGGAACAATCTTTCTCCGGGTATCCAGAAAGCCCTTTTGGGGAAAGGACTCGTAGGATTCACGATCAACAATATCTCTGTTGGCAGACCGGTAGTAGAAGCGTTCCGCGGACTTGCTCAAACAGGTATGATACAGGCTCCGGAAGGAATCGATCCGGCAAGCTTCACAAAAGACACATTAAAGATGCTAAAAGTAGCAAGATGGTTAATTGTCATAGGAGCTTTCGTTCAGCCGGAAATAGCCCCATTAGAAGCGCTGATTCCGGTAATGGAAAAACTCGTGGTTAAATACGATCATTTAACGGGAGTAATAAGAGTTCGCATAGAGGAGATAAGCGATAGCGCAAGAGGACAAGCCCAGAAGACACTGGGTTCAGAGATCATACGCGAAGACACGCCTGGCAACGTCATCCCACTATTCTCGGGAGATACAGACGACCGAGAAGAAGAAGGACGGCTCGCAGCCTAATTTTTCCTGGACTTCACTCCGTTAAAGATGCTATAAATAGGTACCAATCATTATAGCCTTTTTGCATGCTTTTCAGGGAATTAAAAAACCTGCTAAAACAGCTCATAGACGAGACTTCGTGCCCTCATTGTGAAGGAGGTTACAGCGAAGAAGACATTGTAATTATAGGGAGCCTCAAAGATGAGGTGTATTTGCACGTCGGCTGCAAGAACTGTGATGCGCACATACTTGTAAACGCCGTGATCAACAGAGTCAAAGGAAATAGGGTTCACAAAGGACTGAAAATACGGAACTTGGGCAAAAACATAAGCCCTATAACTACAAACGAAGTTATCGAGATACACCAATTCCTTGAAGAGTTCAATGGTGATTTCAAAACACTCTTCTCGGTATAAAATGGATTTACTATAAAAGCTACTGACTAAAATAAAAATGGAAAAACTCACCATTCTACTATCCGCTCTCTACATTACGCTGGCTACTGCAGGCTGCACTCTTAGCGAACAAGCCTTTAATGTATTCTCAAGCGTATTCACAGAGGCTACCGAAGGGTACGAGAATGTGAAGAGCGAGGTCGATACAAAAACAGCAGCAGTACAAGAGAAGATAGACAAGGTTAACAAAGCGGCGGAAGACTTGAGCAACGCAGCGAATGCGGTGGAACAAGCAATCGACAGCGTCCAAGCAATAAACGGCGACCCTACGGAAGAGACTGCAGGGGGAATCGCAATGGAGGAGGCGGAATCATAATGCTAGCTTCACTCCATAATCATACCAGTGCGGATCCGATAGACCCAATCCAGTATTCGGATAAGGATCTTATTGATCATGCCAAGAAGGACGGGTTCAAGATACTTGCGATCACATGTCACAACAAAACAACCGTCACAAAAGAAGCAATAGCTTACGCGAAAGAACAGGGCTTGTTACTCATACCGGGGGTCGAACAAACCATAGAACACAGGCATATTGTAATATTAAACGCTGCGCAGGAGGCAGACACAGTCAAGACATTTAAGAGCCTCAGAGAGTACAAGGGCAAGCACCCTGAATGCTTCATTTTTGCAGCACATCCATACTTCCCAAGTCCAAACTTTTTTCACGACAAAATAGAACCAAATATCGACTGCATCGATGGTCTCGAACTGTCATGGTGGTATTCCAAGCTGATTGATTTTAACAAAAAAGGGCGAAGGATCGCAAAAAAACACAATCTCCCATTCATCGGAACATCGGATACACACTCTATACATTTGCACGGCAAAACCTACTGCCAAATAAGCGCGACATCCCTAACACTGGAGGCTGTTATAGAAGCTCTTCGCAAAGGGAACTTCAAGAACTTCACCAAGCCCATATCAACATGGCAGATGGCAATGACTCCACTCATAGTCCTCAAAGATAAAGCTTGGCTCATCAAACAGACTTTGCTAAAATTGTTCAGAGGTCACTAACTACTGACTTCCGACTAAAAAACAAAAATGAAAAAATTTCTGGCAAATATTAAAACTCAAGCCCGTAAAAACCCTGGACGGATTGTATTCCCCGAAGCCGCATTAGACGATAGGGTGCTCCAAGCGACAGAGATGGTTCTAAAAGAAAGAACGGCACATCTCATCCTGCTGGGCTCGGAGCTGGAAATCAAAAAACGTGCAAACAAACTCGGAATCAAGTTGACTTCGAAAAAAGTACAAATCATCGATCCTGACGATTCGCCATTAACAGAAAAATACGTCAAAGAGTTCATGAAAATACGCAAAGACAAAGGCGTAACAGAGAAAAAAGCGTGGGAGACAATCAGGCAAATAAATTACTTCGGGACAATGATGGTACATGTTGGAGACGCTGACGGCATGGTGTCGGGAACAACATGGTCAACAGCCGATACCGTCAGACCTGCCCTGCAAATCATCAAAACAAAGGAGAAATTCCACAAAGTATCAGGAGTGTTTTTTATGATATTGGAGAAACGACTTCTGCTGTTCGCGGATTGCGCAATCATGATAGAACCAAATTCGCACGATCTTGTCGATATAGCACTTGATACGGCGCAAACTGCCGCCGATTTCGGACTGGATCCAAAAGTCGCAATGCTATCTTTTTCTACTAACGGATCCGCAAATCACCCACTGGTAAACAAAGTTCGTGAAGCGGTTGCAATGGCACATGACGAATGTCCATGCCTGGCGATAGAAGGAGAAATGCAGGTCGATGCAGCCCTTGTACCAAGCATCTGTGCGAGGAAATTTCCCAACTCCAGCCTAAAAGGAGACGCGAACGTACTAATTTTCCCAAGTCTCGAAGCCGCAAACTGCGCTTACAAACTTGTAGAGAGGCTGGGTGGCGCACAGACGATAGGGCCAGTCCTTCAAGGCCTCAAGAAGCCGATCAACGACTTATCGAGAGGTTGCAAATTTGAAGACATAGCAAACATAACAGCGATCACATCAGTACAAGCACAAGGAAGCGGAAAGGCAAACGTATGTAAGCACTGCAAGAAATAAGCTCCATCCCTACGCCCTACACCCTATCCCCTACACCCTATCCCCTACACCCTATGATCCTATTAATCATCAACTCAGGCTCGTCATCTTTGAAGTTACAGGTCATAGACGGAGGCAAGTGGAAAGTACTTTACAAAGGGCATGTAGACGGCATCGGAATGCCATTTTGCGAATACAAAAGCTCTCATGGAAACGAAGATTGCAAAGCGATAAAGACGCATCACTCTGCTTTTAAACTAGCCACAACGCACTTACTCAAGAGCGGCGTCATAAAAGATTTAAAAGAGATACAAGCGGTAGGCCATAGAGTCGTACACGGAGGAGAAAAATACAAATCTGCAATCAAGGTAACTCCAAAAATCCTCGAGGAAATAAAGAAGCTATCCAATCTGGCGCCTCTTCACAACCCACCGAACATTGAGGGAATCAAGGCATCACAAACACTTCTGCCAAAGGCTCAGAATGTAGCGATTTTTGACACGGCTTTTCACAGCACGCTGGAAGAAAAAGCTTACCTTTACGGACTTCCTATCGAGCTTTACAAAAAATACGGCATACGAAAATACGGATTTCACGGAACAAGTCACAAATACGTAGCTGGAGAAGCGCGAACTTACCTTGGAGCTAAAAAATCCAAGCATATGATCACGTGCCATCTTGGCAACGGAGCTTCGATAACAGCTATCAAAAACGGAAAATCTATCGATACATCCATGGGATTCACTCCACTTGAAGGCGTAATGATGGGAACGAGAACCGGAGATTTTGATCCGGCAATAATCTTCCATCTTACAGACAAAGGAATGAAGCCAAACAAGATATACGAAATGCTGAATAATGAATCCGGACTCAAGGGCATAGCAGGCAAATCAGACGTAAGAGATCTAAGAGACGCTTGGTTCGGCAAACAGGACAAAAAAGCCAAACTCGCGCTCGACATGTATTGCTACAGGATTGCAAAATATATCGGCGCATATTTGGTGGCACTCGGCCAATTGGACGCACTTGTCTTCACAGGAGGCATCGGCGAAAACGCTTGGTACATACGCAAATGGGTATGCGATTACCTCTCTATTGAACTAAGTGACAAGAAGAACAAACACACGGAATTTCCAAACCAGAAAACAGTCAAAATCTCACACGGGAAACCCGCAGTCCTCGTCATTCCTACAAACGAGGAACTGCAAATAGCCAAAGAGACTTACGAAATCATAAAATAGACGTTTCGCACAGCGAAACATACCATTCACTAATCCCTACATCCTAAGTCCTAAATCCTAAGCAATCTCCCCTATGCCACGCATCAAAAATCTCATACCAAAAGACCCCGACAAAAACATAAAAATTCCAAAAATACACCACGCGTTCAAGAAGGGACATTGGCAAATAGACGTCGATGTCAGGAATTTTATCCAGCTTAACTACAAGCCATACAAAGGCGACCACAAATTCCTCGAAAAACTTTCACGCAATACAAAAAAAGTGTGGAAAAAAATCGAGAAACTGCAAAAAACCGAGTTCAAAAGAGGCGGAGTTTACGGGATCGATACAAAAACACCATCTAACATAATCAGCCACAAGCCTGGGTACATCGACAAATCGGCAGAGGTAATAGTGGGTCTACAAACAGACAAGCCTCTGGTAAGAGCGATCAAACCGAAAGGTGGAGTAAGGCTTGTAGAGACAGCATGCGAATCTTACGGTTACAAGCTGGACCCAAAAGTCCGAGAGCTATATTCGGAGCACATCAAAACTCACAACGACGCAGTTTTTGATATCTACACAGGATGGAAAGATTTTTTCACACTAGAGAAGCATGATCTATTTCGCAAAAAAGGAATAATAACAGGACTGCCTGACAACTACGGACGCGGTAGAATCATAGGAGATTACAGAAGAGTGGCTCTATACGGAATCGACAGACTCATAAGCGAGAAGTTTGAGGAAATCAACGATGAGTGCACATACATGAACGAGGAGAATATGCTCCTGCGTGAAGAAGCCAACAAGCAGATCGAAGCTCTGCAGCAGCTCAAAGAAATGGCAGCGTCATACGGGTTCGACATCGGAAGACCGGCAGAGGATACGCGCGAAGCTATTCAATGGACTTATTTCGGGTATCTTGGAGCGGTAAAAGAGCAAGACGGAGCAGCAATGAGCTTTGGCAGAATAGACTCGTTTTTTGACATTTACGCAGAAAGAGATTTGAAAAGCGGAAAATACACAGAGAAACAAATCCAGGAATTCGTAGACAATTTCGTCCTCAAGCTAAGACTTGTAAGACATTTGCGCGCGCCGGAATACAACTCGCTGTTCGCAGGTGATCCAACATGGGTAACATGCGTACTCGGGGGGATGGGCAAAGACGGAAGACCTCTTGTCACAAAGACGTCTTTTCGAATGCTACACACGCTGGAAAATCTCGGCCCTGCCCCGGAACCCAATCTGACCATTCTGTGGTCACACAATTTGCCGCAAGAATTCAAGGACTACGCATGCTCGATATCCATAGACTCAAGCTCGATTCAGTTCGAGAATGACGAACTAATGAGGCCACTACATGGAGACGACTACGGCATTGCGTGTTGCGTCTCGGCAATGGAAATCGGCAAGGAAATGCAGTTTTTCGGAGCTAGATGCAATTTGCCTAAGATACTACTACTGGCAATCAACGAAGGACGTGACGAAATTGATGATGAACTTCTTGTAGAAGGAGTACCGAAACTTAAAAGCCAAAAACCACTGGAATACACGGAAGTTAAGAGAGAATTTTTCCATCTTATAGATTGGCTATGCAAGAAGTACGTCGAGACGATGAACGTAATTCATTACAGCCACGACAAATACAATTACGAGTCTGAGCAAATGGCATTACATGACCTCAAAATCCACAGATTCATGGCTTTTGGTATCGCAGGAATATCCATCGTCATAGACAGCTTGTCGGCAATCAGATATGCCAAAGTTACTCCCGTTAGAAACAAGAAAGGAGTCGCAAAAGATTTCACGATAAAAGGACAGTACCCTGCGTTCGGGAATGACGATGATCGCGCAGACAAGATGGGCATAGAAATAACACGCAAGTTTATCGAGACTTTGCGCAAGTACGGAGCTTACAGAAATGCGGAACATACAGTCTCGCTACTCACTATCACAGCAAACGTTGTTTATGGACACCATACGGGAGCAACACCGGACGGACGCAAGGCTGGAGAACCTTTCGCACCAGGGGCAAATCCGATGGGTGGCCGTGACAAATCAGGCGCACTCGCATCACTCAACTCTGTTGCAAAATTCCCTTATGAGTATTGCCGAGACGGAATCTCAAACACGTTCTCAATCACACCGGGTAGCTTGGGCAAAACCGATGATCAACGCATAAACAATCTGCGAGGAATGATGGATGGATATTTTCATAAGAAAGGACACCATCTAAACGTCAACGTACTAAATCGAGAGACATTACAAGACGCAATGAAAAACCCAGCAAAATACCCACAACTTACGATTAGGGTCTCTGGGTATGCCGTACATTTTATCAAGCTAACAAAAGAACAACAGGAAGAGGTCATCTCAAGGACATTCCATAAGAACTTCTAATAAGGAAGAGGAGCAATCAAGTGACATTGCACAGCAGATCCAGAACGCAGATTCCTATGGACACTCACACTCAGCTGAAAACCTTGAGAGGCAGTGTCCCTGGAACTTACTACACGCACCCCACCAAACAGAAATACTACTCTTACGCCACCACGCTTGGCCTCAATAAAAGTCAGCTCACGCAAATCGTAACCAGAAATAAAACCACCTTCCCCAAGATCAAACGAAAGCTCATGTCCATAAGCTCCTAAAGCAAAAGTAGAGATCGCCGACTCCAATGCTTCACGCAAGTGAGGGGTATAAATATCAAGCGCAGCAGCAGCAGAGATAGCACCATCTAAAGCTGCACCAAAATCCAATGCAGCAACTTCCTCAATCACATGCTCATCATCATCTGAATCAAAACCGCTGTCGAGACCAGTACCCATACAAATAAACATTAAAGAAAAAGATTGTATGCCTGCCCCAAACAAAAAACAATGCAAAACCCTGACAAAGCGCAGCACGAAAGGCCGTATCCACTCTTTTGAATCATTCGGTACATTAGATGGCCCTGGGCTTAGATTCGTTGCATTTCTGGAAGGCTGCCCACTAAGATGTCTGTATTGCCACAATGTCGACATGCTCGACATGTGCGACTACCACGAAATGACTCCTCAGGAGCTTATTAAGATAGTACTACCATACAAGCCTTATTTCGAAAATTCCGGAGGAGGAGTGACATTATCCGGAGGAGACCCCGTCATGCAACCGGATTTCGTATATAAGTTTTTCTCGCTCTGCAAAAAAGAAAAAATTCACACAACTATCGACACCTCTTGCTACGTAGCGCGAAAAAATCTGGAAAAACTCATCCCCGTAACAGATCTATGGATGATAAGTCTCAAGCACTTCGATGAGAAGAAACATCTCAAACTTACAGGAGTTGCAAATAGGCCAATACTTGAAAACATCAAATACTTAAGCAAGAAAGGCGCAAAAATCTGGCTCAGATACGTCGTATTACCAGGATGGACAGACACATCGAGCAATTTGCGCGCCCTACGCAAATTCCTATATGAAGTAAAATTCGAACAGATAGAACTACTTCCTTATCACACACACGGCATTTTTAAGTGGAAAGAGCTTGGCAAAAAGTATGAACTGGGAAGCGTAAAAGAGCCAACTCACAGATCAGTACATAAGATACGGGAAATGCTCGAAAAAGACGGCCACAAGGTAGTTGTGAATGAATAGAGCCCATCGCCTACGCGACAATCGGCCATTTCACACGCCCCTCTGAGTCACGAGCGGCTGCGTTGCCATTTGGACCATCCACGTAACGCTTTAGAAGATAAGCAACTTTGGCAAGGGCCGCTTTGGCCGAAACGAGGTAAGCCTCAATTTCGTCAGAAAAAACATCTCCTTCTTGATAACGATGATCGGGTTTAAGAAGCAGCTTCGCTCGAATACCAGCTTCAGCAAATAAGTATTGACCATAGAAATACCCGATCGAGCAACCGGTCTCATCATCTTGGAGAGCGAGTATTTTTTGCATCTCGGTGAGATTATCGGGATGGTGATAAATTTTGGCTTTTTTGGCATAACCTCCCGACATATCGGGACACTGACCTGCGATATCAACTCGCGAATCTGTAGCTACGCCGGCGTTATAAGTCTTAACCAAACGATGGAGCCACTGCAAACCTGAACGATCCTTGAAAATATCATCAACCGTAATATCCTTAGAAAGACGTTCTATAACCGACAAAGGATTATGAGGTTCTCGGAGAGCCACATTGGGCACATGTTCACGCCCGTGAACATCTTCGAGCTCCAGAACGACATCAAACGCGGTCAACAAGCCTTGCAAATGGTCATACGCAAGAGTGGACAAATCAAACGAAACAGCTTCTTTGGAGTAAGGGCCATGTCCGGCCTGAACATAGTATCCGAACACTTCGGCCAAAATTCTTTTGGCGGCGCTGAGATTTTTTGCCTGAGACAACACACCAATGATTAGAGGCGACTGATCAAGCCGATTCGGGATAAGATCGATAAGATCATCATGTCTCTCAAGCCAACCCATAACAAGCTTCACCTTTTTGGCCGTCTCCGATTGGATATCCGCAACGCTTTGCGGCTGACTGACGACCTCGGAAACCATCTTGAGCGCCAACGGATTCCGAACATCCCCGGCTTCGGTTCGCTCGAAAGAGTCCTTAAGCCTGGAGACATGCGCCTCTTCTGCGAGGCCAAGAGCTCTGGAGAGCGTCGGCGTTAAGCCGATAAAAGCAAATGGCATAGGCTGGGAAGCGGAAGAGCGAAGAGCACCTATCATGCCATTAAAAGGGACTCTCTTGAAAGCCTCGTCAACAACATCAGTAGTCGCATAATCACGAGCCATCGTCGCATTATCGACATCGCAAACCAAATAATAATCTCTACCCATCACCTTGCCGCGACCTTTTAAAGCCTCAACCAAGTGATCCGGCAAAAAATCGGCCGTTGTGGAATCTTTATGGGGAGTCACAAAAACAACATTCGTTTTCCCTTCTTCCATCTGATCACAGAGCCGAGAAATAACATGGTCCATCTCGGAATGTTCCGTAGTCGTCCAAGGCGTCTGAACTTTCTTAACGGAAATCCCCGCACTACGAAAAACCTTAAAAGCTGCATCGCTACCGGTGTCATTCACAACTTGAAGCAAATTGACCGAATCTGTTCTAGCGGCAATAGCTTCGGCTAGCATCCCAATACATTTCAGCCTCGACGATTCAAACCCCATTGCGAATTTATGAGGGACCCCAATCTTGGTTTGAAGAGCGGAAGTAGCTGCTTGCTGATCTGGAGCACTCATCTCTGAAGAACGATCAATTCCGCGAATTACTTTCGAAATATTCACACCTGTTGAATCGGCAATATGGATATCTCGAGCTTCACCATAAGCCTGACAACCCGGATCATCTTTCTGTAAAATCAGAGCTAACGCGGCGATAGCCGGAACATTGGGCACATCGTCGCATTCGTAAGGCCATTTGGACCACATTGTATAGAGGTTACCATAAGATGCCTTGTTTGAACCGGCCACCATACCGTCATAAGCCGCTTTTACCGCATTATGAGGCGCAATCATTATCGAAAGTCCGGGAGGAATCCCAAGCCCGTCAAGCTTAACGACATAAAAAGTATTCGGATCCGCTTTGGAGAAATCCATAACTTCAATATTCGCCGCCTCGACCTGGTTAATCTTATAACCGGCCGATTCGTAGTCTCCGAAATTACCGCGAAGGATCACCTCGCAATCATCGGGATGATCCAAAAAGAGTGGATATTGCCTATCCGTAAGCCCAAACTTAGCATGAATAGTCGCCAAGGTATCGGCAACAAGTCGTTTAACTTCGGGACTACCAACAGGAAGCTCCGCAAAGTCCAAAATGGCATCCCAGTGAGCATCGACAATGTTCTCTTTATCACTGGTGACGCGATCGCCATTAAGCAGCGCTTTAACACCGCCTGGTGTTCTCACAACTTTACCCGCCATTTCATGAGGGACTCTTGCTCCCAAAATCGCCATGGCGGGAGTGCCGTCCTCATTATGTGAGTAACCGTTCCTTTGCACCGAATCAACGTATTCGGCAGCCTGGTCGGGATCGTTGAGGATAAGCCAGTTCCAGTACTCGGCATTGGTAAAACGGCTTTTTTCTGGACACATGATCTCGATACCATAGTTACCATGCAGAGCAAGTAGCTTGCGATAGAGTTGTTTTTGCTTGGCTTTCATGGCAAGCACTTGCTCCGGAGCGTTGTAGCGACTCCCCGGATCACTCAGCTCAAAAATAATGCGAATATGAGGATCAATGCCGCCACCGATACCGATACCGGGATGTAAATGACCGTAAACCGCAACATTCATACCATCGGCGGAATCAAATCCATCGATATAGTCGGCAAAAAGATTAGCGACTTCTTGTCGAGCCAACTCATCTTGCTCAGAATCACCGGAAGTAAATCGTATATTAAGGTCGCTGGAAGCAGTGACGCCACCAAGATCTTTTGCTTTTTCCCGAGAAGCCGTTGGAGCCCCATGACGCAAGCGGTTCATAATACCAGCCTGCCTATCGGGGTTGAGAATTGTTAATTCCTCAAGATGGTCATAGATATCATCAGTTTCACACTGACAAATTTCGGATAGAAGAGAGGTGAGCGTCTCAACAGAGAGGAGCTCATCAAGGCGACCCTCTCCACCAAAGGAGGAGAACGTGACATAAAGTCCGTAAGGATTTTGCTTGTAATGATTGGACACTTCTTCAAGAGCTCTTTGCTCATCACCTTGGAATTTCGACAGCGCCATCTCGTAAACATTTTTGGAAAGAGGCTCGATACCGGTCACAAGCAATCCATCGTCATTATTCCCTTCAAGGACGCGCCCGGGATCTCTGACCTCCGCATACTTGGACAAAAGCTTCTGCAGCCTGAGCATATTCGTCCACGCTTCGCGTTCATTCTTTCCGGGAACGGGAATGAACAAGCTGTATTCGTGTTTGGGAAGCGCCGTAGCCTCAAATTCGGCCTGCATAACGAGTCCTCCCGAGCCATTGAGACCAACGATCTTCCGAGACTCTTCGAGTGACAAACAAGAAACCTGCGCATCGCCATTTACAATCGTTGCCGACAAGATATCATCCGATGGCTTGGAGCGATTTCCTCCCTCGGCGCCGGTCGAAATAATGCCGCCTATATGAGCCTCCTTCTCGCTGGTCGGCTCGGACATAAGGGAAAAGCGATATTTATCATGAGGACAAACCTGATTAAGAAACGTACGTACGTCCGCCACTTTAGCTCCGGCATGAGCGACAACACGATGAGGATGAGATTTATCCTGAGGGAAGGTCTTGGACTTAAGAATCGCAACAGGCAGCGAAGGGTGCTTGACAAGATCGTATACAGAATTGTCGAATTCGGGAATAGTCAAAAATTGATCGCAAGGTGACACCTCCGGAGTACGATCATCCATAGAGGGATTAAAATCGGCAACTTGAATACCAACAACACCATTCAGGCCTTTTTGCTTCGCCAAATCCATAACTTGAAAAACGCCAAGTGCACTGGTCTTGGAACCGATAGGTAGAGCCATAAGTCGATTATCTATACAGAACCGAATGGCACGTTGTGCTTCTTCCACTGTTGCGACTTCGATCTTGAAATTCATTTGCACTTCATGACCGCCATCGTCAGTCTCTTGAAGGTAATCAAGACGTCTACTATTGAAAACCGCTTCTTGCTTTATCTGTTCAACACGACGCTGCAACCTGTCTTCAAGAGCTTGTTTAGCTACATGTTGCGAACCGCTAGACTCTGTATCGTCTTCACCGTTTTGAAGCAACGAAATCGTATCCGTGAGAGGAATAACAATCGCGTCATTTTTGACCAAGAAGGCTATATCATCAACTTCTTTAACCCGTAATCCGGCACTTTTAGCCGCATTCCACAACGCCATTCGTTTATCTTTGACATTGCGCAGGACGGAAATTGCCCCTGGTTTCTGTTGCTTAATACGAGTACTAATCTCGTCGGAAGCCGATGCGATAGCCGAGATAAGCTGTCCTGATTCGCGAAAACAAAAACGACCGCTCTCAATCAAATGGCTAAGATGGAAACTGGGTAACATAACAATAAATTACAACATAGGAGAGTGATTTTAGTAGAAATAAACTTAAAACTCAAACAATAAAGCCGAGTCAAAATAAAATGACATAAAGAACGATGGCGATTTTGTCATAGGGCGAGGTGTCAAAAACGAGGAATAGCAGAGTTATTTAAGGCTTTTGACAATAAAGCCATATGGCAAAAGGACCTTCTTCCGCTTATGTTATTTTATTTTGACTTGGCTCTAAACCAAAAATCCATCTTCATAATTCGAAGGAGCTCTGTTAAACTGGAACTTGATTTTAGGAAAAAGCAGGAAGTAGCAAAATAACACTACAACCCTATCCCATATACCATATAAAAACAAAAACACATGCTCAAACTCATACCAAACCGCATAGAAATCAGAAGTGGAAACCAATACATAGTGCTTCTGAACGAGACAACAGCTCACATTTTGGATCTCCACATCGGCGACCGCGTCAAAGTTAAGAATGGAAAATACGAGGCTACGGCTATTTTGCAAATTTCCGAAGATGGCATAAAAGACGGCCACATCGGACTCTACATGGAAGCATGGAAAGAGCTCAGAGCTCGCAGAGGACAGCGCATAACGTTGTCTCTCGCGGACAAACCGCTTGCAACAAAATACATACGCAAAAAACTCGACGGCGGAAGATTAACAACAGAGGAAATAGACGAAATCATCAAAGACATTACCGATGACAACCTAAGTGACATTGAGCTTACATATTTCGTCTCGGGATGTTATATACATGGACTCGATAACCACGAGACGGCGGAACTGACAAAATCCATAGTCAAACACGGCTCCAAACTCGACTTTGGAAACAGACTGGTACTCGATAAACACTGTATCGGTGGAGTCCCCGGCAACAGAACAACAATGGTGGTAATACCAATAGTCACAGCTGCGGGCTTACTAATGCCAAAAACGTCGTCCAGAGCCATCACAAGCCCTGCCGGTACAGCGGACACGATGGAGGTTTTGGCAAATGTAAAAAACGAGGCTCCAAAACTAACAAAGATAGCTGAAAAGATAGGAGGATTCATCACGTGGGGAGGCGGAGTAGACTTAGCTGCGGCGGACGACCACATGATTAAGGTCAGGCATCCATTGTCGCTTGATCCGGAGGGAATGCTACTGGCATCCATCATGGCGAAGAAACATTCCGTAGGAGCAAAGAGGTGCCTGATCGACATTCCAGTTGGAGAACAAGTCAAAGTACAAGACATCAGGAGAGCAAAACATCTGAGAGCAAGATTTATACAGATTGGAAAAATTCTGGGCATTAAAGTCAAAGTGATATTTTCCAACGGCGAACAGCCTATCGGAAACGGCATCGGCCCTCTTTTGGAGGCTCAAGATGTAATGAAAGTACTTGCGAACGCTCCTGATGCACCTGCAGATTTGCGTGAAAAATCTCTCTACATGGCGGGCATCTTGCTGGAACTTGGTGGCAAAGCGATGTCAGGCTTCGGATACCGAAAAGCTAAGAAAATCCTGAAAAAAGGACAAGCACTCGAGCAAATGAACAAAATTATAGACGCTCAAGGTCGCAAGAGACTGCCAAAAAACGCGAGCCTTATATACAAAGTCAAATCAGGCAAAGAAGGTAAAGTCAGTTACATCAACAACAAAGCAATATCGAGACTGGCACGCGTTGCCGGAGCTCCTCTTGATGCAGCCGCAGGTATTTATCTCAGAAAAAAACTTGGCGACACGGTCAAAAAGAATGAGGTTCTATACGAAATCCACTCAAACAACGCAGATCGTGCAGAATTCTCAAAAGACATGTCAAAGAAAGAGTCCGGATACACAGTCAAATAATTGGTAATTTGCGCGAAGCGCGGTGTCCCTAATCCCTAAATCCTAAGTCCTCCGTACAACCCTACACCCTATCCCCTACACCCTTCCCCTACATGGACTTCCAACAAACAGTACAAGGAATCAAAGATTTAAGCATCCAAGGAGCAACGGCAATCGCAGTCGCAGCAACGGAAGCTTTGGCTCAAAAAATCGCACAAGGAGCAAGCGAAGAAGAGCTGAGATCAGCAACGAAGGAACTCGTAGAAGCTCGAGCGACAGAACCTGCACTGAGAAACGCCCTAGCTTACTGCCTTACAAACTACAAAGCTGATCCGGAGGCGGCACAAAAAGCGGCTGAGCACTTCAACGACGCCAAAAAGAAAATTACAGAGATAGGAGCAAATCGCATAGAAGATGGAATGACGGTTTTTACTCACTGCCACTCCTCAACAGTAGAACGCATAGTGATAGAAGCCCACAAACAAGGTAAAAAAATACGCGTCCGCAACACCGAAACAAGACCCAAGTTCCAAGGACGCATCACTGCGCAAAAAATATCAGAAGCTGGTATTGAGGTGGATCACTATGTGGATTCCGCAGCGACAGAAGCGATACGAGGAGCCAACATATTCTTGTTCGGATGCGATGCAATCACGTCAGACGGACGGATCA
Source organism: Candidatus Peregrinibacteria bacterium CG2_30_44_17 (assembly GCA_001873565.1). GTDB lineage: Bacteria > Patescibacteriota > Gracilibacteria > UBA1369 > UBA12470 > CG2-30-44-17. The sequence goes on from MNZJ01000045.1 coordinate 58,084, forward strand.
TAAACAAGATCGGAACTGCTTTGATGTTAGACATAGCAGAAAAATACGACGTACCATCATACTCATGTACGGATTCATGGAAATTCAATCCAGCGACAATCATGGGACACGACGAAGAGATAGAGCAGCGCGAACCTGCGGAAGTATGGGAAGACGCTCCAAAAGGGGTGAAAATCCACAATCCGGCATTTGAAGTATGCTCTCCGGACAGCTTAACAGGGATGATATCCGAATTGGGAATTTTTAAGCCAGAAGCACTTATAACAGAGATCAAAGTGGCATATCCATGGTTAATCAACTGACAAGACAATGCATTTCCTAAAGATCCAACTTGAAAAAACCAAAGGGATTAAGATACCTTACAAAATCTTTGAAGGGGAAAAAGCTGGGCCAACTTTCGTGATTTCCGGGGGGATGCACGGCGACGAACTCAACGGAATTGCTTTGGTGAAAAAACTAATAGACTATTGTACAAGACATAAAATAGAGAAAACACTACATGGCAAACTAATTATATTACCGATACTCAATCCAACGGGTTTCGAGAAGAAGAGAAGGACGGTGCAGTACGACAAGAAAGATCTCAACCGCAGCTTTAACAGGAAAGAAAAAAGTCCTAGTAATATCATAGCAAACGCACTAGTCAAAGAAATATACAGCCAAGCGGACTACGCGATAGACTGCCACGATTCCGGCCACCGAAATGTCCTAATCCCGCATGCACGAATTCATGACAGCCAACGAACAACCTGCAAAAGATGTACACGTAACATGGCGCAAGCATTTGGATCAAAGATCATCATAGAGCGAGAAGGCAAGGCAGGGATGATAGCAGTCGAGATGGAAAGGAAATTCAACTTGCCTGTACTAACAATCGAGACGGGTGGCGCACTCAAACTATTCGACAATTTCGTCAACAAAGGACTCGACGGAATAATCAACATACTAAGATTCTACGGGATGCTGCCTGGAGAGGTGAAAATTCCGAATAAACAATATTTCCTGAAATATCGGTTTGGTATCAAAGCACCTGCAACCGGCATTATGAAATTTATCAAGAAACTGGGACAACGCGTACATCTAGGTGACAAAATCGGCGAACTTTACATCCCAATGCGTAATAGAACGATAGATCTGATAAGCCCGATGTGTGGACTACTTTTCTCCATACAATACGGGGAATCTGTCGCAAAAGATGAGATTGTATATTCCGTCTTGGAAGATCGCAAATGCCATGTAAAAAGACGCCACACAACAAGCATGTTCGAAGAAGTGGAGAACATCGTCATGTAGAGCCAATCGGCAAATAGGATTGTGGGCATAGGCGAAAGAACGTACTTTACGTAAGTGAATGAGCCTATAGCCGGGCTACCATAAAATGGCATAAAGAGCGGAGGCTATTTTGTCCATATGGCAAGGCAGCAAAAACGTAGACTAGCAGCGCTAATCAAGGCTTTTGATAACAAGGCCATATGGCAAAAGAGTCTTTGAGGTTTACTGCCGTTTTATGGTAGTTCGGCTATACACCCAAAATCCACTCGGAAGCCCTAGCGAAGAACATAATCATAAAGCCGTTAATTCGTTTTGATTGTCGAGCGAGTATCAGCAGTGCTCATAGTCTTTTGAGAGCGTACATGCTAGCTCGAATGTAGTAGCGAGTTTTGCGTTTGGCAGCGTAGGCAAAGAAACCGATTTTTGCCGAAGCGAACAATCATTTTCAAGAAATTAGGAGAATAATTCTAAAAGAATCTATTCGACTAATTTAGTAGAAAATGAAGCAAAACCCTATTGCAAAAAGACAGGAAGCGATGCCACGAGCAAGGCAATCACCATAAAGAATTTATTTTTTATTCGGAGCGGCTCTGCAGTCCCGCGTTGGCGGGGCGAAGCCCTAGCGAAGAACATAATCATAAAGCCGTTAATTCGTTTTGATTGTCGAGCGAGTATCAGCAGTGCTCATAGTCTTTTGAGAGCGTACATGCTAGCTCGAAAAAGACAGGAAGCGATGCCACGAGCAAGGCAATCAAAACAAATTAATTCTGGTCCAAATGCCCCTCCCTCACCACAGTAAATCTGCCGGACTCAGTATCAAGATCGTAGATATTGAAATTCGTCTTAATATCAAACCCTGCTTCATGAGAAGCAAAGTTAATGTTTTTAGAACCTGCTTCCCCACTTTTAACACGATGAAAGACGTGCGTATCCCAATGCAGGATAGCGGGACCATCATGCACAACCAAACCATTATGGATGATCTTATCGGGATAAACCTCAAAAGACTCCACTTTCCCGTGTGACAAAGTATACAGATCAACATATCTCTTCCCTACCAGTACGATCAGATTGTCTTGCTGATGCGGATGCATATACCAAGGCCGCTCAACGTCACCGACACTACCGGGAGACAATGCGTTAGGCCCATGATTAACATTTGTGATCTCTTTCAAGTCCTCTACAAGAGGGATATCATAAAATTCGACCTTATCGGTCTTACGAAACTCCTTGAACGGTATAACTTTATAGAAACTTGGCATAGTGTTTTGGTTTAAATTTGAGGCTACCACGATTATAATGGAACAAATACACCCAGTCTATCAAGCTAAAACAAAAAATATGCAAATAATAGCGCACAGAAGAAAGACGAAAAACTACATAAAGACAAGTAAGAAAGCACTGACAGATGCAGATCATGAGTTTTTAAAAAAACTGGTCGAAACGCAGAAGAAGTCCGAATGCCTAAGAGCACACGTAGCCTCGATAGTAGTCAATGCCGATGGAGAAATAATAGCAAAAGCAACTAACTCACCTCACAAGATATACAGCTGCAAAAAAATCGGCTGTATCCGCGACATAAGAAAAGTACCATCGGGCAGCAGAAGAGAGATATGCTATGGAATTTGCGCGGAACAATATTGCTTTGTAGAAATGGCAAAGAAAGGAGTCTCCTGCAAGGGTGGAACAATTTACGTAACATCACATCCATGCCGCATATGCGAATCAATGATTGCGGAAAGCGGCATCAAACGCGTTGTATTTATCAAGGGTTACCCTGATATGATCCCGGAATATGACATCCTCCCGGATTACAAAATCGAGGTTGTCCAAGCAAAAGAGTATGGCGACACAAAACCTCACACAATTTAAAAAGAAGCGTAGCCACCATAAGGGGACCACGCTTCCTATAACTTATTTGAGAGAGTCCCTAGAAGGTATCGATCCAAACTCCATCAATGTAGATCTCACTACTGCTACCTTCATAAACAGTAAATCGTGCGAAATCTATGGCCGTCCAGTCTACAGAGCCATAAACAGTAGAACTTGGCAGGCTGACAGAATAGTAATGCCAATCATTATCGGTAGGCATAGACGAAACATCACCATAAATATAATGAGTATTAGAATCTCCAACTGCAATCCTCAAGCCACTCACCGCAGTATAATCATCTGTCTTCATCCAGAAGCCTATATGTCCGGTTGATGGCTTACCTGAAGTTTTTCCCAGAAGAGTGGAGAAATCATAAGGACCGCCTGGAAGAGTCCATGTAGACTGAGGTTTCCATGTAGCTTCACCTACCGACGAATGACTCCAGTTGAACAGAGCACAATAACTACCCTGCATGCAATCCGTACTGGAAACATTTGCAGTATTAGCATCGTCATAATAATGATAAACACCACTAATAGAACTCCAAGAGCTGTACTCCATTTGATCCACATAAGAATAATCCGATGAATCATCGATAGCCGGATCTGTACCATAATAGTTGACCTCATGCCCATCAAGGAGTCCATCGCTATCAGAGTCCGTAGAAGTAGGATCCGTACCGTATGTATTGACCTCGTCACCATCGGAAAGACCATCATCGTCAGAGTCAGTATCTGTCTCGTCGGAACCATAGTAGGCTTCCTCGTCATCATACAGTCCGTCTCCGTCCGTATCATCGATACAGCCGTCGGCATCATCATCGTAACCCGTAGCATCCTCAGTCGGACATAGGTCGTCGACGTCATTGACGCCATCTCCATCACTATCAGAAGGATAATCGGAAGCATCAGTAGGATCGGTAGCGTAAGTAACCTCAACGCCATCTGAATAGCCGTCGGCATCACTATCGGAATTGTTCGGATCGAGAGAAGACGCGTCAGCTCCACTCCAACCGAAATCGGAGATAACGTCGTAAGTCACGATTTCTTCATAGTCTGTAAGACCGTCGGAATCGCTGTCGGAGTCGTTAGGATCTGTTAAGTACGTGATGACTTCTTCGTAATCGGTAAGCGAGTCATCATCACTGTCCGTATCGTTGGGATCTGTAGCGTAAGTAACCTCAACACCATCGATAAGAGAGTCTCCGTCCGAATCTTGAGTGGTAGGATCTGTTGAGTATGTTTTTACCTCCTCTCCATCGGAGAGACCATCCGAGTCGCTGTCAGGATTAGTAGGGTCCAAAGTATAAGTACCCGTATACGTACCGGCATAAGTCACAACCTCTTCATAATCATCAAGAGAATCGGCATCGGTATCAGGATCACAAGGATCTGTACCGGCGGTATACTCTTCCATATTGGTAAGCAGGTCTGAGTCACTATAATCGTCTGCGTCATACGTGTAAGCATCAACACAGGTATATCTAGCCTCCCATGCATCATCCATGCCATCAAGATCGGCATCGGTAGGATAATCGGAAGCATCCGTTGGGTCTGTTGCATATGTAACAACTTCGACTCCATCACTATAGGAATCTCCATCGCTATCGGAATTATTCGGATCGAGGGAAGACGCATCAGCTCCGCTCCAACCGAAATCGGAGATAACTGCGTATGTCACAACTTCCTCATAATCGGTAAGAGAGTCGTCATCGCTATCGGAGTCGTTAGGATCTGTGAAATAAATAGCAATCTCCTGATAATCCGTCAGGCTATCGCCATCACTATCGGAATTAGATGGATCAGTACCATAAGTTTCAACCTCATCCCAATCGGAGAGGCCATCCGAGTCGCTATCCAGAGTATCGGGAGTTTCGGAAGAGTCGTTAGGATCACTACCGTATTCGATCTCGACATCGTCATTATAGCCATCGGCATCGCTGTCAACATCCGTAGGATCGGTATAATACGTATCAACCTCATCTCCATCAGATAAATTATCACCATCAGTATCGGAATCGTTAGGATCAGTACTTTCTAAATACTCTTCCAGATTAGTCAAACCATCGATGTCAGGATCCAAAGCACTATCATCGATGCCGACGGAGAGTCCGTTATCCCCTTCCCAAACATCGTCCATGCCGTCCGCATCCGTATCGACAAACGAAGGGTAGTCGGAAGAGTCCGTAGGATCGGTTCCGTAAGTATATTCAATCAAATTACTGTAACCATCGGCATCTGGATCGGAAGATGCGTCATCGGTATTCGGATCCAAATCAGGTGAGTAAGAGACCTCCCAGGCATCATCCATACCATCGGAGTCTGTATCCGCATCAGATGGATCGGTACCATATACGGAAACCTCATCACCATCAGGTAGCGTATCATCATCGCTATCCGTATCTGTCGGACTGCTGCCATAGACCTCCGCTTCATCTCCGTCAGAGAGAGTATCTCCGTCAGTATCCTGATCGGTAGGATCACTTGCGTAGGTATTGACCTCTTCGCCATCATCAAGTCCGTCGGAATCCGTATCGCCATTAAGTGGATCAAGCGCCGATGCATCGGCTCCGCTCCAACCCATCGCTGCCGTATCGGCATACGTCACAAGCTCCTCGTAATCCGTAAGAGAATCATCATCAGTATACGAGTCGCAAGGATCCGTACCTGCTTCATACTCTTCTATATTGGTAAGTCCGTCAGAATCGCCATCATCATCTGCATCATAAACAGACGAGTCTACACATGCGTAAGAGTCCTCCCAAGTATCATCCATATGATCCAAATCCGCATCGTCCGGCACACTGGTCGAATCGAGAGGATTGCTGCCTCCGTCGATTTCTTCGGCATCATTGTAAGAGTCACCATCCGAATCCGCGTCAATAGGACTAGTGTTATAGAGTAGAACTTCGTCACCGTCAGAGATTGAATCACCATCGGAATCAACATTCGCTACATCCGCTCCCCATCCGCTTTCCGCTTCATCCCAAAGTCCATCCGCATCGGTATCGGAAGTCAAAGTCACCTCCATAGCACCCATATCGGCACCGCCTCCCATACGAGCAACGCCGTACATATCGGTTGCAGGGCTGACGCTGCTATCCGCCGAATCAACGCCAAAAGAAGTCATCTCAAGCATATAATCGCCACCGGAAGGATCGGCATAAGGATAGTAGTCGTACCAAGCAAGCTTATTGTGGCTGTCTATAGCACGCAAAGCCTCTTGTTCCTCAAGAGAGTAATCGTTGTAACTTGAATAGTAAGAATAAATCGATCCATCTCCAGGAGTAGAAGATCCGGTATATTCGACCAGAACGTAGTCGGTCATGCCACCCTCCATCGGATAGAGGTTGTAATCCAAATCAATCAGCGAAAAGACATCAGCACTCACAAGCACAGGGAGTGATTTACCGTCAATCGCTGAGAAAATATTGTTGTAGGCGCTTAACCCGCCTGAGCTCAATCCATCAACGACAATGTCATTATAATTCGTGCCAAAGCTGTTGTTTACAACGGAGGCATCGGAATTCAAATAAACAATCTCGACACCGACATCACCGTTTGTAAGCAGATTATTATATACATCGTTAACTTCCGTAGAATTGAAGCTCATAGCGGTATCAGCCCAATCAGATTTATTTCCTGAAACTTCAAGAGCGCTACCACCTTCAAACAATATAGGAGCAGCAACACGATAAAACGTATTCCCACTCAGGCTATCAACATCCGTATCTACGGCATCAATAGCCGTAACCACTCCAGAGGAGAAATCATTGCGATCAATATTCGCCACATCAACCTCATCCAAATCCAAAGCCACATCGCATGTCGGCATATAGTTCCCGGATATACTGGTGACCGTAGCAATTCCGGAACTAGGAGTTGCATCCAGTTTTATACAACTGCTGGAATTATAGAAATTATTACTATCAATTTCGGCAAACATAATGTCCCAATTATTAGTAGCGGCATGGAAACCATTAGGCGCCCCTTTGAATTCATTATTAATAAAATATCCAGTCGTAGACCCTCCATAAAAAGCATCAATAACGATATCGGTGTCCGTAGACAAGAATTCATTACCGTCAACGGTGTCAAAATACCCACCATCAATATAAATGGTCTGCAGATAAATAGGATCATTTGATGATAATTGGTAAAAACGATTCCCTTTATAAATATCAACATAAGAGTCCTCACCAGTTACAGCAGCGTAATCAGAAGTCCAATCATACATATAAGCCCCTGTTTCATTCGATTCGACAGAATCAATAACAGAGGAAATAAACATCATAAGCTTCTCGATACCATACTGATCAGCCGCTTCTCCACTTACGGAAGGCAAATTGAAAAATCGGTTCTGGAAAATATCACCAATAGCAGCACCATCGGAGTAGATGCCTACCGATGCGTTGCCATAAAGACCGCTAATAAAATCTATATTGCTTATAGATCCAACAGTAGAAGGACCTGTATAATCTAAAGGAGGAGGTGTCCCATCGTTAGGATCATCACAATAATCTTCGCCGTCGCCACAAGGAGTGCCGAATCCAATGATAACAATTCCATCATCAAACTGAGTGATATTCACATCGTGTATCGCATCAACCTGTGAGCTATTCGCTATATAAATACCCGTTTCAACAGCCGAAACGGACGAATTCGAAATTTCACCGACATACGCGCCAATGATGCTAATCCCATAAGTACCAGGCTGCCAATCGACACCCGAGATCATACTTCCATAAATATTGACATCGTCAACGGAGACAACATCATTACGCAAATATATTGCCGTATCACCAACATTGCCATACACGTCACCGGATATGGAATTAAGCGAACCGACCCAAGAAAGAAAAATACCAAAATCAAATCCGCTATAAGTGTTGCCAGATATAGAATCAACATTGCCAGAGATAGTAATACCTCTGATATCAGTTGCACTACCACCACTTAGTACAGAGAAAGCATTATTAGTAATAGACCCGACATCTCCATCTATCACATTTACTTGAGTACCGTCCGCATTAGAAGTAGCTTCAAACGTATTGCCATCGATTGAACCTACAGAGCCCGATGCCGTTTGCACAACAACGCCTCTTTTGTGATTCACAAAAGAATTGCTTTGAATAGTACCTACAGATCCGCTCATAACACGAACACCTGCTGAGAAATGACCGGGAACAGTGTCGTAAACCGTATCGGCATACTCGAAATTATTATTTGTAATTTCAGAAATAGTTGGGCTCCAACTACCAGGCAAACCCATTACAATCGCATATTCATTGTAGAAATCATTTCCATCAATCAAATCAATATTCCCATTCGCAAGGTACAAACTGCCAGGAGCACCGAAAGTTGATGTATAAACATTGAACGTATTATCAACAATTTCATCAACATCGGCATGACTATCACCTACATATGTCCTCGATTCATTAAATATATTATTACGGACAGATGAGACATGCGTTCCAATATTAAGATTAGTGTAATTAAATGTATTTAAATACACTTCCACGTCAGAAACAGGATAAGAACCATAAGGATTGCCTAGACTCAAAACCCCCCTGTTGTAAGAAGTTCCATCAAAAGTGTTGTTATAAATTTTTATTGCATCAGCAACACCACCATGCAACACCAACCTACCACCAATACCAAAATTGTTACTACTAACAACCAGCTCTTCATGATTCATCGAAGCAAAACCAAAAACCTGCAAACCTGCCGATGCAGTGGCGCTAAAATCAAAACCAGAATAATTCAAATATTCGACTCCGTTACCCTTAGATGACGGATATGCAACACTCATACTACCAGTTTTTGGGCCACAACCACGCGAATAGTCCACCCATGGCTCAACCCAAACGTTTATGTTGCTTGGGTAAGGTTCTGTTGTTGACCCAGAATAACCTCCACTTGGACTGCAATATTCAATAATTACATCATTGTAACCGCTTGCACTAGCTGCATAAATCGCAGCTTCAACCGAACCATAAGGATCAGCTGTAGTACCCCATGTAGTTTTCGGTGGCCTGCCCGAAGACTCACGGGTCGTACCATGATAAGTCAGAGAAACACTATCATCAACATACAACACCAATGCTGATGCAGCATGAGTAGTCCCTGACAAAACAGGTACAAGGCCAATAAACAGAATAGCTACGATCAAAGTAGCTACAAATCCTTTTAGGAGTGTCTTCACATTCATATTGAGGGGGTTAAAATCCATATAAATATCTTGCCAAATAGAGATTTCGAAATTAACTATCGAAACCTCTTTATTGTTTAATCCAAGAGAGAACGTATTGAAACGTTTCTGAGCAATTATTTTTTACGGGCCCGCCCAAGTTAAGCCCAAAAGCCATTTTTACAAAGGTTGCAAATATAACTCAATAATTACGGCATGTCAATCAATCAATCAATTAAGCTTGGATTCTAGCCGGAAACAGGACCAAATGAGTCATGCAAAAAAAACCACACACTCTACTCTCTGCGTCTTGCAGTCTGTTATCTGTATCTTGTTATCTGCTCTCTAATAACCATAGTACCAAACCTTGTCTCCGGTAAGCAGGTACATCCTGTTCTCCGCTTGTGATATGTAGATGTCTCGTATGTCGTCAAGACCTTCAAAGACATACTGGGTAGAATAAACCAAACCTCCTGTCTTAGCATCCTTGTTAAAAACCAAAACTCGACTATTAGCAGGATCAAGAACATAGAGCTGACTCATCTCATAAGCTGTATGAATCTTGGTCGCACCTGCAAAACTCGTAAGCGGAGATCTGTCGATATTGAAATCCTCCTCGACACCACTTAGGAGCTTGGTAATCGTGCCATCACTATTAAGAATCCAGACAGAACCATCTATAGACATCGAGACAGCACCACTCAAATCCACGTCGTCAGCTAGCAAATAAGACTCAGCTGACCCATAAGATGCCCTTTGGCGATAATATTTCCAGATTTGTGACCCGATAGGGTCCAGAACATAAACCTTGGTAGCATAAGGAACGACATCGATGCCGCTTTTAAATCCGGACTCGGCATCCATAAAATTAAAGACAAAGCCATCGTACTCAATGATTCCGCCATCTTCCGTATAGAATAGTATACTGTTCTGGTCTTCGAAAGCAGCACCATCAATAACAACTTTCTCATCATCGATAGTCAAAGGATCTTGAACCTCGCCAAGTTCAATCTCATATAGCCCATTGTATTCATAAACATACAAACTACCATCGTAAGGTATGATACCAAGCGCACTTACGGTAGACCTCTTTTCTGACAAATCAGCGTACATGGTGACCTCAGGAACCCTAATTACATTGTCCAAATAATCACGCTGCTCTTCAATGGAACTCAAATATTGACTAGCGCTAGCCCTCAAATAACCCGAAGCGAGAACCTCCATCGCCATATCCTCTGCATCATTTAAAAGTTTCTCAGCACTACTTTTGTCATAAGTGCCTTTTGTCTCAGCTTCATCAATTTTATCAGAAACGGAAACAAGTTGCGCTTCAAGATCCTCAATATACTGCTGCTTATGGCCTTGATTACGAACAAGATAAATACCTGCAACAAGCACAATAACAACCAAAATCAGTGATAACAGAACCTTATCTCGACCAAGACGACGCCATTCTGAAAGAGCACCTTTATTCTCCACCCATTTATCAAGCAAATGCCTAAGATCAGCGATCTTCTCAGATACAAACGATAGGACTTTATTATCGGCAAAAACTCCTGAGAACTTAGAATACCAGCCTCCTTTCGCCCTCTTAGGCTTAGAATCGGGAATCTCAGCTACAGGCGCATGTCCTTCGCCTCCAACAATGCCTACCGCGCAAACAGAGATTCTATCTGTAGCATCCATAGAGACAAAGCCATGGAGATCAACCAGACTATCTTTCAAATCATTATCGGAAAAAATCTTAGCCATATCCATTTTCGTCACATATCGATAAAGCCTCGCCGTACTATAAACAAGCCTATCACCGGGAACAACGCCTCCACTGGCGATATTAGCAAAAAGCTCCTTACCCGAAGTAGTACCCTCATGCAAACCTTCGCTAATAATATTCACGTGCCTCTTTCTAACCAAATATGCTTCGGCGTCGCCATGTTGAGACAAATACAAAGTCCCTCCAGTAACAACAGCTACAACGGTACTCATATTTGGCAAAAACTTAGTGCCATATTCAGACTCTTTCTCAACAATAATATCGTTCATCATCTTGAGACTCTCCTCAAAGCGCGAATAAGGATCTTTCTCCAAATCCTGAAAAAAATTATTTTTAAAAACATCGAAGAGCTCGGCAGCCACCTCTTCACCAGGTATAGAAGTACTTCTAATATCAATATTCAAGATTAGCTGAGCAGCGTCATCGCCCAAGTCCTCATCCCATTCGGCATGGTAACACTTGGAAAACCCCACTTTTTCTTTACCAATGAACGCGTGCTGATACACAGGCTTCCTAAACATATTGAGAGATTAAAAACTCGGAGAAAAGATACTATCTCAGCCTCTAATTCGCAATAGAAAGAGCCACAAAATGCCTTTACAATACGAGAAATCAGCGAAAAACCGCATCGGGCAGCCATCGCAGATAAAATTGCCTTGTAGCAAGATATCTCTTCCGCTAGAATACCTCAGCATAAATTCAGAAAGGTGGTTGCGTACATACGCACAAACTACAAAACCCTACGCCCTATACCCTACACCCTAAACCCTAAAAATTATGTTAAGCAAAGCCAGTACCAGAAGACGAGCTAGAAGACATGGATTCCTAAAAAAGAGTGATTCGCCGGGAGGAAAGAACGTTCTAAAAGCTAGGCGCCAGAAAGGACGCAAGAAGCTAACCCCTAATCAAAAATAACTTTAGACTTTTCGTCAAAGCCCTTTTGCCGACAAATGTCGCACTTCCTGATAAACTCACAAAAAGGGAACACAGCTCCAAGTGCTAACACCGCTAATTCAATGCTAGCCAAGCAGTACAAACTTACAAAAGCGGACAACATCAAAGGCATCTTAAACAAAGGCAAACAGTATTCATCTCAGTATTTCGTTATCAAGACGCAAGAGACAGAGGAACCAATCAGCCGTTTTTCAATAGTAATAAGCAACAAGATTTCGAAAAAAGCCGTAATCAGAAACAAGCTAAGAAGACAACTTTTCGAAATAATCAGATTGCACCCGGAAGAAACCTCACTAAAAAAACCACACAAGATCGTGATACTACCAAGGACTAGAGCATTACAGCTTGATTACAACAGATTGGAAACCGAGCTAATACAAACCTTTAAGGCTAAGCCTGTGCAAAAAGACCTACCCACCTACAAT